>DAOWDR010000308.1 GCA_030638935.1 Desulfobacteraceae bacterium
GCTTGCACTGTAAACCTTGAAATATGGATGGATTTAATTTATTGTTACAATAACATTGTTTACTTATGGAAATGGATATTAAATACAGGAGAAACCAATGGCTGTGATTGAATGGAGAAAAGAAAATGGTGTGGCAATTGTAGAAATGTGCAACGGCCCCAATAGAATGAACCAAACCTTTGCTGAAGTTATGAATAATTGTCTGGATGAGGTTCTTGAAGATGCCGATATCCAGGCCATGATCCTGACCTCAACAGATGAAAAGAATTTTTCCCAGGGCATTGATGTGGAATGGATCGGCGGCAAACTCCATGCCCAGGAAAACCAGGCAGTTATTTCATTTATGTATGGAATGAACAATATTTTTAAACGGCTGCTTCTTTTTCCCGTCCCTGTGATTGCAGCCATTAACGGCCATGCCTTTGGCAATGGTGCTATCTTGTCATGTGCCTGTGATTTCAGGTTCATGAAAAAAGAGAAAGGGTTTTTCTGCTTTCCTGAAGTGGATGTGTCCATCCCATTTTTACCCGGAATGATTGGATTTGTGCGCAAGGCCATTCCCGAATATAAGTTCAACCATATGCTTTTGTCCGGCGGGCGAGTAACAGCCGAGGAGTTGGAAACAGCCAATGTCATTGTTAAGGCTTGTGGCCAGGAAACGTTGATGGAAGAAGCTCTGGCCTTTGCAGGTTCTTTTGCCAAAAAAAGGGGGATTTTCCAGGAATTGAAAAAACGGATACATAGGGAGCTTGTCCGTATCATTGATGAGGAAGACCCTGAATATATTGATGCTTTGAATCTGTTTGTGGCTGACTGATTATAGTAAAGATAACTTAAAGGGGTAAACCCAGTAATGGTTTACCCCTTTAATAATTTTTTATGGATTCATTTCATAGTTATCAATTAAAGAATATACATTTTCTTTTAAAACTTTTTCAAACTTTTTATCATCAACACTAGGTCTTTTGATCATTTTCAGACAAGCACCCTGCTGGGGCTCTGTGGATAGCCCTTTTTCATAAAGTTCCAGTCCGAATTTTGAAAAATCCCTGACCATAAAATTAAAAATTTGGTCCAATAGGTCATCGTCGATGTTTTCAATAGCAGCGCTTTCGATGATGAGCTGTCCGTAGGCAACCAGGGTAAAAATTTCACCCACACACAGAAGATAATCAAAATCGTTCATCATCTGGTCTTTTAATTCCATTCCTGAAACCATCAAATATTCTTCATAGGCTTTGATCTGCTCTTTGAATATTTCCATATTGGGTAATTTTTTTGAGGCATAGGTTTTACGGAAATCATGGAATTGAATTTTTGCATACCCCCTTGTCGGGCCCTGTTCGAAAAGATAGTCGTCATTTTCAGAACCGTTCATTTTAGGGATTTCCGGGAATTCACCTGGATTGAACATATAACTTGGGATCAGCTTGACAATGAGTGCCATATTTACATGTCTGGTTCCCTCAAGCTTGGGGTATCCCCTTAAATCAACCACAGCCTGGCTAAAAAAGTTGTCCTTTTCAAATCCCTTTGCTGCAATGATATCCCAAAGCATTTCATGGACAACTTCGCCCTGGATTGCAACTTTCATCTTCATAATAGGATTATATAGAAGGTAGCGCTTATCCTCTTTTGATGCACATCTCATATAATCTGTTGCCCTCAGGCCGAATAATTTCATGGCGGCAAGGCGGCAGTAGGAATCCAGGAAAAGCCGTTTGACATGGGCAAACTCGGTGACATTCTTGCCGTAAAGATTGCGATGGGCTGCATGGTTCAGGGATTCGTACAGGGAATGGGTTACAATACCGATGGCACCGGAACCGATATTGAATTTACAGATATTGATGGTATTTAGCATGTCATCCCATGCCTTGGGTCCCCGGGAAAGGATTAGGTCATCTGTAATGGGATAATCATGGAGCACAAACTCTGCCACATAGTTCTGGGCATCAATAACATTCTGAACGCACTCATATTTTTCGTGTTTTGAGTCAACAACAAAAAAAACATACTCATCAGAATCGGCAATTTTTCCAAAAACAGTTATAATCCCGGCTTCATTTCCATTGCCGATGTAATACTTAGTCCCCCTGGCTACATAGGTTCCGTCTTCGCAGGGGTGAAGTTTCATGGAGGATGAGTAGATATCTGCACCATGGTCTTTTTCCGAAAGGCCGAATGCGCAAAGGGGATTTTCCTTTAGTGTTTCCACGGCTTTGTGTTTGAATTCTTCGTTATCACCCAGGAATACCGGGTCCAAGCCCAAGGTGGATACATGATACATATACCAATAGGCTGAACCGTAAAAACCGCAGATTTCTGAAAATTCAAACATCCTGTATGTGCTGTAATACTGATCTTTTGCACCATATCCCTTTGGCAGAAAAAGGGTCTCAAAAATCTTTTCCTCCTTGATGAATTCTGCAAAGTCATATGTGAAATCCCGGGAATGGTAATCTTCATTTAGCTTTTCCAGACCTTTGTTTTCAAACCATTCAATGGTTTTCAACATAATCTCTTTGGATCTTTCATCGGGATAATTTCTGTCCTGGTATTTTTTTGGATTTAAAAGCAACATTTTGCCCCCTTTTTAAGTCAGTATACGAACTAAAAATAAATTATGCCTGGGTGCAGGCCTGTCCCGTGGTTTACCCCATCAAAAACAGGCTTCGCAGCAAGCGCTTAAAGATTATCTTTTCTTCCATGGTAAAATCTGCCAATAGGAAATCATTGCCTTTTTTTCTCACTTCAATCAGCTCATCTTTTAGATTATTGGCCTTGATAGACGGATACAACCTGAACACCCGTTTGTCTGCTTTGTCCGGTCGTTTTTCTATCCATCCCCCATCCTCCAGGCGATCTATGATTCCGGATAATGTTGCCTTGTCAAGGATCAGCAGTTTTCCCAACTCAGTGGCTGTGGCCCCTTCCTGGTACCAAATGCCTTCAAGAATAAGGTGCTGCATATTGGTCAACCCGTATGGGGCTAATTTGTTTTTTAGTAGACCATGGGCCTTTTGATGGGCTTTGGCCAGAAAGAAAAATGTACAATCCGGAATATTATTCATGTTAAACTCCTTTGTATACGAACAATTAATCCAAACTTTAAAATTTGTCAATATTATTTATTCTGAAAAGAGATAAAGAGCAGTCCGGCCCGTTTGATCGGCATATTGCTGTTGCTACATTGTTTCCCAAAGCCATTAAAAATTCAAATTTTGGATATTGTGTTTGCCTTTTTTCCGTGGTATGGGGGCATGTTGTCACAGACCGGATATTTGCGGTCCACCCGTCTGGGTTTTTAAATAAGCTCCCTGGAAAAAACCGGAGGAATAATAGATGTCACAATTTGCCAATGCCATGGAAGTCTTTAAGCTGCTTGAAAAATCAAATTGTAAAAAATGCAATGAATCTACCTGCCTTGCCTTTGCCTCAAAGGTTTTTTTGGGTCAAAGGCCTTTGGACCAATGCCCGGCCCTTGACCCCGGGGTGGTTCAAAAATATGGTGGCAGCCAGGCTCGCCTTGTACCCGGGGAGATAGATCTGGATAAGGCTTTGCTGGCCTTGAAAAATGAATTAAAAACCCATGATCTTTCCCAGGCTGCCCAGAGGACAGGAGGGAAATTTATCAATGGGCGCCTGGATCTGAGAATTTTTGGCAAAC
>DAOWDR010000051.1 GCA_030638935.1 Desulfobacteraceae bacterium
TTAAAGGCATTGCTGTCCGGCATTGAAAGCAATGGATTGCCCCCTACGACATAAAATGCTTTTAGTTTGTCCGGAATGCTCTTTGGTACCACTGTTACAACGCCGTAGGGACTTTTTCGACCCCAAACTTCAAAAAACAAGGGGAATTGGTCTGCACCCAGCGGTTCTCCTTCGACTTTAAGACCGATATTTCCGAAAGCAAGGCGTGGGCTGACTGTCCAGCCGCCGGGAACATTTATATTTCCGGTGATTGTCTGCAAAACAGAAAATGCCCGGCTGCTTTGGGTGCCATTGGCGGTCTGGTCCTGAGTGCAGGTTCCCTGATAAATCCCGGCACCCTTTGTTGTTGCAAACAGGCGGGCCAGGCGTCGAATTTGTTCGGCAGGAACCCAGGTAATCTTTTCAGCCCATTCTACAGTATATTTCTGAGCGTGATCAATCAATTTATCAAATCCAATGGTATTTGATTCTATAAAGTCTTTATCATACAAATTTTCATTAATTATCACATTAATCATGGCCAAAGCCAATGCACCGTCGGTTCCCGGTCTGATGCAAAGATACATGTCCGCATTGTCAGCCAATGGTATGCGTCTTGGATCAATCACCACCAGCTTTGCCCCTTTTTTTAAATTTCTTTCCATCGCCAGCTTTAACGGAAAATCCGAAGCATCCGGATTGTGGCCCCAGAGGAGGTGTAAGTTCGAGTCCAACTCTTCCGTCGGATATTTTCCAAAAGTGATTTGACGGGTTCTAATCCGCATCCGGTAACAAACACTTTCCACTGAAAAAAAATTAGGTGATCCAAAGGCGGCTTTAAATCGTTGCGTCAACCCTGCCATTTCAAGGTTTTCCACCCCGATTGAGCCACTGAAAACACCGAGTACCTGTGGTCCAAACTCCTTTTTCAACTGGGTTAGCTTATCGGTGATTTCGTCCAGGGCTTGATCCCAGCTAATGGGTTTAAATTTTCCATTGACCCGTTTCATGGGGTGCTTTAATCTATCAGGACTGTAAATATGCGTTAACGCCTCTTCTCCCTTGGGACACAGCTCGCCATTGTTTATCGGATGCGATTCTAGCCCTTCTACCTTTATCGCTCTGCCCTCCTTAATCGTAACTTTCGTTCCGCAACTATGGTAACACAGCGCGCAGTCTGTATAGATTTTTTTTTCATTTTCCATTATATAGACCCCTTTTTTTATTTCACCATCATTTTCGATGGAATTCACGATTTGCATTCTTTACAGCCAGCTCTGCCACACCCCCCTGGCCAAATTTTTTTATCTTTACACCGCCCGAAAGCTTTGGAAAATCATTCATAATGCACAATTCGTTTGGTAACTTGTGAGGGGCTATTTTCCCTTCAAGGGTTTCTCTGATTTCATTCAGGGTTGTCGTTGCGCCCTGTGCCGGAATTACACAGGCACAAATATTTTCACCAAGAACTGGATTGGGTGTCGCCACAACACAGACCTGCTCTACCTTGGGATGATCAATGATAAAGGATTCCAATTCATAAGGATAAATCTTATAGCCGCCTCGATTTATCAAATCCTTGGTTCGTCCATATATCCTATAGTACCCATTTTTTTCTTTAGAAACCAGGTCTCCCATAAAGAGCCATCCATCAACAATCTGCGCCCGGGTTTCTTCGGGATTATTCCAATACCCTTTCAGTACATGCCAGCCCGAAAGGGTGAGTTCCCCGATGGTATTAGTTGCAATTTCAGTCCGCGTGGCAGAGTCCACAACCCGTACCTTTGTATTCTTTACCGGCTTGCCTATATATTTTTCCCGAATATCTAAGTCTGAAGGGTATGGACATATTACCCCGACACCGGGGCCCACCTCTGAAGCGCCCCAAAAAGAAGTCAGATACACCCCCATTTCTTTCTCAACACGGGTAATCAATCCTTCCGGGGCAGGTTGCCCTGCGATAAGGCCTGCCCTTAATGAACTTAGATCATAATTCCCCCTGTTTGGATGATTCAGTTCAAGAATATAGTGAACAGGAGAGGCAAACTGAAGGGTGATGCCCTCTTTTTCGATTATCTTAAAGGCGTGCTCAGCGTCAAATTTGTCCATAAGGACCACGGTTGCGTGGAGAAGCAGCGGCTGGATCAACATTGCGCCGCATCCATACGAATGACTCATGGGCAGGATACCGATAAAGACGTCTTCCGGCTTTGCATCAACACCCAGGGAATATTCCCATCCCGCCCGGACGGCCTGGTAATGTGTGATCATGGCTCCTTTGGGGTTTCCAGTCGTTCCTGAAGTATAAATCAGCATTGCTAAATCAGATTTGGAATCAATCGGAGGCGATGCGAAATCCTTTTTCGGAACGGGATTAACCAAATCCTTAAATCGAACAGCGCCTTCTCCTGTAACTTCTCCCACGACAATGACATGTTCAAGGTCAGGTAAATTTTTTCTCATGGCCGTGATTGAATGAAGGTAGTCATATCCATCCCATTCCCTGAATACAAATACGCCCCTGGCGCCTGAATTACCAAGAATAAA
>DAOWDR010000397.1 GCA_030638935.1 Desulfobacteraceae bacterium
CGGATCAGGCAATTCAACAAAATCTCCAGAAAACAAAAAACCTTTGTGCTAAGCCGTAAAACCATTGATGCCCTGGGTGCCATCTCCGAAACCTACGGCATGCCAAGGGATGCCCTGGTTGAATATTCGGTTAAAAAACTGGAATCGGTAATAATGGCTGAAAAACTTCGCCACGAAGAACGCAAAAAACTTCAGAGACAAATGGCCGCTCATTTTATAGCAGGAGAAGAGTTGTACCAAAAAGCAACCGAACTCCTGGGTGTTGATGATCCTTTTTGCCGGCGCCTTGAAAAATCCGTGGCCATGGCAAGAAAAACCACCCAAGAGGTCAATGAATTCTTAAAAAAAAGTAAAGTTTTAGAAAACTTTTAATCAAATTTTTCATTTATCCACGATTAAGGAGGACCCATTGATAGATGTTCAAAATCTGACCAAGTATTATAATGACTTTTGTGCGGTTGATAATATCAGCCTGACAATCAAGCCCGGAGAGATACTCGGGCTTCTTGGTCCAAACGGTGCAGGGAAAACAACCACTCTGCGAATGCTCACAGGATATTTCAAGCCCAGTTCCGGCAGTATCACGGTCAATGACCTGCAAATGCCCAAGGATACCCTGAAAATAAAATCCATGATCGGCTATCTCCCAGAATCAGCCCCCCTTTATCATAATATGCTGGTATATGATTATCTTACCTATGTTGCCAAAATAAAAGGGATATTAGATCCTAAAAAAAGGCAGTCACGATTCAGGGAATTGGTGAAACTTTGTGGCCTTTCCACCATCATGGGAAAACCCATAGCCAATCTTTCCAAGGGGTTGAAACAAAGGGTGGGCATTGCCCATGCCATAATGACAGATCCCCAAATTTTAATCCTGGATGAACCCACCTCGGGCCTTGACCCCAATCAGATTGCGGAAATAAGGGACATCATCCGGGCAATTGGAAAGAAAAAAACCATTATTTTTTCCACCCATATCCTAAGTGAGGCAGAGGCAACCTGTGACAGGATTGCAATTATCAACAAGGGGCGGGTGGTGGCAAATGATACCACAACCCAATTGAAACAGAACGCACAGGCATCTTTCATCCGACTTTCCCTGTCGGGCCCAGAAGAAAAACAAGCCCTGGACTTGCTCAGGACCATTGATGACACACTGGAAATCAAACCAATTGTTCCCCTTGAACAAGACATGGTTTCCTTTGAAATCAGAAGTTCCAGCAAAGGATCCGACAATACAGATGTCAGATCCCGCATCTACATGAAAATAAAAGAAACCAACTGGATCATGACGGAACTTGCCAAAGAATCCCAGGCCCTTGAAAAAATATTCCAGGAACTGACAAGGGAGGATGCTTAAATGCTGACACAAATTTCAACCATTGCTGCCAAAGAATTTAAAGATTATTTTATATCACCCATTGCCTATATTGTGATTGCCCTGTTTTTGATTGTGAGCGGGTGGTTTTTCTTTTCCACTTTTTTCATTTTCGGACGGGCTGATTTAAGGGACTTTTTCTCTTTTTTGCCCATTACTTTCTCTTTTTTTATCCCGGCCATTACCATGCGGCTTTTTTCCGAGGAAAAAAATGTAGGATCCTATGAAACCCTTCTCACCATGCCCGTCTCTTTTACGGACATTGCCCTGGGTAAATTTTTTGCCGCCACCCTTTTTACTATTGCCATGCTGATCCCCACCCTTTCCTATCCTTTATTTATCTCCTTCATCGGTGAAGTGGACCCGGGTCCTGTCATCGGAGGGTACCTGGGCGCAATTTTACTGGCAGCGGCCTATTGTGCCATGGGGATTTTTGCCTCGGCCCTGACCCGAAACCAGATCATCGCCTTTATAATTGGATGCGCCCTGTGTTTTACCCTGACCATCCTTGACCGAATGCTTTTTTTCGTGCCTACAAAACTTGTGGCCTTCATAGAATATATCGGGGCCAATTCCCATTTCACAAATATTTCCAAGGGCATTATCGACTCCCGGGATATTATTTATTTTATCAGCCTGGTTTTTATTTTCATTTTTTCAACCTATATTGTTATGCACGAGAAGAACTAAGGAGACACAATGGGTAATCCATCCATAAAAGAACATTATTTTAAATTTATCCTTTATATAGCCGTGATTGTGCTGGTCAATATTGTGGGACTTACCCTGTTTTTAAGGGCGGACCTGACACAAAACGGTATCTATTCCCTATCCGATGCCAGTAAAGAGGCCGTGGCCACCCTGTCGGAACCCCTGAGTATCAACGTTTTTTTCTCAAAGGACCTGCCTGCCCCCTACAATAATACCGAACGGTATCTGAAGGATCTGCTTGTGGAGTATGCAGCAAGTGCGGGACGGCATTTTAACTATACCTTTTACAACGTTTCTTCAGAAGAGGGTGATCTTACAAAACAGGCAGACAATAATAGGGAAATTGCCAGAAATTTTGGAATCCAGCCGGTCCAGATCCGGGTCATGGAAAATGATGAGGTCAAGTTTAAAAATGCTTACATGGGCCTTGTCATCATCCACGGAGACCTAATAGAAAAGATCCCTGCCATCACCGCCATTGACGGACTGGAATACCGGTTGACCACATCCATACAAAAATTAAACAATAAGGTCAGCGCCCTGTTGCGCCAAAAGGATAAAATCAAGGTCACCATGTATTTATCCTCCTCCCTGAACACCATTGCCCCCCTCATCGGCCTTGACCATCTGCCTCAACTGGCCCAGGATGTGCAAAAGACCATTGAGACCCTTAATACAAGAAGTCTGGGAATCTTAAATTTTGAGCATATTGACCTTAAAACCAAGGAAGAGCTGGAAATCATTGCTAAAAAATATGACCTCATGGCCATGTCCTGGCCCCAAATTCCCGACAAAAACATTGGAGCAGGCCATGGAGCGGCTGGCCTTGTCATGGAATACAAGGGTGAGGTTTCAACCCTTCCCCTTATATCCTCAATGGAACTGCCCATCATCGGCACCACCTATCAGATGGCAGACCCCCAGTTATTGGAAGAAGAACTGACCGGGATCATGGAAAAAATGATCGGCATCAATAAAGACATAGGATATCTGTCCGACCACGGCACCCAGATGCTGGGACAGGACAGAATGGCCATGATGCAGGGCAGACCCGGAAATGGATTGCAGGTGTTTAACCAGCTTTTGTCATCAAGATACGACATAAAACCCATTGCCTTGAAGGAAGGAACCATTCCCGAAGGGTTGAACTGCCTGATAATCGCAAAACCAACCGAACCTTTTTCCGATTATGAGTTGTTCCAGATAGACCAGGCCCTGATGAAGGGGACCAACATTGCTTTTTTCAGCGATGCATTTAACGAGATCATGCCCCAGGGCGGCATGGGCATGCCCCCCCAGTATATCCCTATGGACACAGGCTTGGAAAAGCTACTCACCCATTACGGGATCAGTATGAAGCCGGCCTATGTTCTGGACAAGGAAGCTTACAAACACCAGCTTCCGCCAAGCCAGGGTGGTGGAGAACAAACCATCTATTTTGCCCCCATGTTAAAGGAAACTTCCATTAACAACACCCCGGAATTCATGAACAATATCAAGGGGTTGATCGCCATGCAGATCTCTCCTTTAACCCTTGAGAAAGAAAATATTAATTCAGACCAGGTGATTGCCACAAGGCTTTTGGCATCCTCGGACCAGGCCTGGCTCATGGAGGGCATGATCAATCTTAACCCCATGTTTATTACCCCGCCAACTGTTCCGGAAGAATTGGCCACCCATGATCTGGCATATATTCTGGAGGGCAAATTTACCAGTTATTTTGCGGGAAAAGATATTCCTGAAAACCAGTCAAATAAAGACAAGGTGGACGAAAAAGACATAATTGCAGAAAAGGGGGACACCCCGGAAAAACAAGGTCTATCTACAGACCCCAAGGGAGTTGAGGGATTTGTGGCCCAAAACAGAATAATAGAATCATCAAAGCCTGCCAAAATTTTTGTCCTGGGCTGTTCCCAGATGCTCCAGGATAATATGCTGGATCCCGGGGGCCGGTCCACCAATGCCACATTTCTTTTGAATGTAATTGACCACCTCAATGGAGAAGACAAGATTGCTGCCATGAGAAGCAAGCAGCAGACCTTAAATCCCCTTGCACAAATCACCCCCTTTTCAAGGGGGATTATCAAAACATTTAACATAGCGATCCTGCCGGTTCTGGTTGTCCTGTTCGGCTTGGGAGTCCTCCTTCGCCGAAACGCAAAAAAGAAAAAAATCGCAAAAATGTTTAACGTCTAACAAGGAATAAACCCATAATGAAAAAAGAATATTTAATACTGGCAGTGGTCATACTTGCATTGAGCGCTTATCTTGTATTCAAAAAGGACAACCAGCAAAATTACACCTTACCTGCACCCATGAAAATTGAAAAAGGTAAAATCAATAAAATTGTTATTACCAGAAAAAATCTTGCCATGGAACTTGCAAGAAAAGGTGAGACCTGGGTGGTATCGGATAAAAAATTTACCGCAGACATGACTCTTGTCAACAATATGCTGGATGTGGCAAGAAACCTTAGGATATCTGCACTTATTTCCGAAAGCAAGGATAGTATCCGGTATGAACTGGATGATGACCATGCCATTGGGGTTAAGGCTTTCAAGGGCAAGGATCTGCTCCTCTCCTTTAAGATAGGCAAGACAGCTCCAAGTTTCAACCATACCTTTATAATGCTTGCAGGCGACACCCGAATTTTCCAGGCAGATAAAAATTTCAAAAAAGATTTTGATACCTCGGTTGAAACCCTAAGGGATAAAAAGGTAATGACCTTTAAGGAAGCTTCCATTAAAAAAATCACCCTGGAAAAAAATGGGGTAGCCAAAATCCTGAAATCTGTTAAAGCAGAGAATGATAAAAAAGAAGATCCTGTTCAATGGAAATTTGAAGATGGGACATCTCCGGACAAAGAGGCACTGACCAATCTTTTATCCTCACTGTCATTTCTGGTATGTGAGCGATTTTCCGACAGCCTGTCAAAGGAGAGCCTGGAAAAAGAATCTCCCCTTATTAAAATAACACTTGAAAATGAGACCCCAATTATTTTAAATATCTTTCGGAACAATGGGGACTCAATGGTTGGAACCTCTTCCATGAGTCCTTATCCATTTGTTCTGGAGTCTTATAAGAGTAAAGATATTTTTTCATATGTAGACAAACTTGCAGGACTTGTTAAGGAAACAAAAAAATAATCAAAGAGTGAACACATTTTTTAAAATAGCATATCAGCCCTATAAATGGCTCATAGTGGTCCCGTTTGTGCTTTTTATTACCATGTTGTTAGGGCTGATTTGCATTGTGGTGGGATTTGTTTTCAGCCAGGATGCAGCAGATATCCTGGCTGTTTCCTGGTCCCGCCTCTGTTGCGCCATTGCCCCCCTCAGGGTTATTATACGAGGCAAAAAAAATTACCGCCACCACAACTCCTATGTGGTGGTGGCCAACCATCAAAGCATGGCAGACATCCCCATAATCCACGGGTTCATCGGCCTGAAAATAAAATGGGTGATGAAACAGGAACTGGGAAAAATCCCTGTTTTCGGACCTGCCTGTCATCAGTTAGGTTGCATTTTCGTTAACCGTGCCAATCACGGAGCTGCCATCAAATCCATAGAAAGGGCCAAGGAAAAATTATCCCAAAAATCATCGGTGCTCTTCTTTGCCGAAGGAACAAGGAGCCGGGATGGAAAAGTCATGCCCTTTAAAAAAGGGGCCTTTATCTTTGCCATGGAAACCGGGCTTCCCATACTTCCCATCACCGTTAAAAACTCTTTTAAGATCCTGCCCCCGGATTCCCTTGATCTAACCCCGGGAAGGGTTGAAATAATCGTCCACCGTCCCATACATATAGCAGCACATGATGTGGACCGGCTGGATAAAATAATAGAAGATACCCGCCTGACAATTTCAAGCGCACTAATTTCAAGCCCACTATAGGGTATTATTCCCGCACCCATCTTCCCTTGCTTTTGGCTATAAATTTTAGGCCACCCAGTTCCCGGAAACACTCTCCCCCTTTCACTCCACTTTCCCTCCCGAACCCATCCATTTCTCAACACCACCCAAAAACATGAAAATTTTTAATTAACTGATTTTACAAGGATTTTAATAACTCCATATTCTTCTGTCCATAAAGATACTATAATTCAACCACTTTACTCCCCTTTACAACACTAAAGCTTTATCCTTTATAGAAGAGGTTTTTAATAATAATTATATAAAAATTTGAAGTTTTTTCTTGACTTAAGGTTCATTTTTCGTAAAAGTGTGTCCCATGGTGGTGGAAAGTGGATGTAACTTTTAGTGAGGCTTTAATAAGTGTTTCGATCAAGCTCCTTTCATACAATTGACCCAAAAGGCAGAATTATCATTCCGGCAAGGTTCCGGAAGGTCTTGAAGGCAGATGATGAATACGGGGTTGTGATCTCAATCAAGGACGGCTGTATCTACGCATATACCTTTGACGAATGGAAAAATCTTGAACAAAGAATACGTGCGGCCAAAAGTGCCAGCATGGAAAAATTTAAACGATTTTTCCTTGACAATGCCTGCCCGTTGAAATGTGACAAGCAGGATCGGATTCTTATTCCCCAAAGTTTAAGAACCTATGCTGATATTGAAAAAGATATTGTCCTTGTGGGTGTTCTGGACCGGTTTGAAATCTGGTCACGGGAAAAATGGGATCATGAAAACCTTAAAATGGAGCAAGAACTTGAAAAAGAGGAAGTACGAGAAGAAATTGCTTCCCTAGGGTTGTAAAAATGGGATTTGAGCATACCTCTGTCATGGCGAAGGAAGTGCATGAGTATCAAAACCTGAAACCCGGAGATATTTGTGTGGATTGTACCCTGGGCGGTTCAGGACATGCACGATCAACAATCAAGACCATCCTTCCCAATGGCATGCTCATCGGCATTGACCAGGACATGGATGCCATTGCAAATGCGAAAAAAGTACTCCACCCCTTTGAAAAAAACATCAAGCTGTACCACGACAATTTTTCAAGCCTCCCTGGAATCCTCCAATCAAACGGCATCAAAGGCGTTAATTCCATCCTCCTTGATCTGGGTTTTTCCTTTAACCAGCTGGTAAACGGTAAGCGCGGATTCAGTTTTAATAAAAACGAACCCCTGGATATGCGAATGGATATTAGGACTTCCCTGACAGAATACTTGTCACCTCGGACAGCAAATTTTCCGGCTCTACAGGCTTGTCCAGGAATCCATCCACCGGCAGCCACTCAGAATCACCGGCTGTAGATTTGAAACCTAAACCGGTCCTTTCTTTAACTGCCGTCAGTATTAAGATGGGTATATC
>DAOWDR010000663.1 GCA_030638935.1 Desulfobacteraceae bacterium
GAAGAGCGGCATTTAGGCTGTCCACTTCTTCAAGCCCCTTGTAAAGGGGAGAATTAGCAATGGAGCACAGTTTACTGGAAATCACAAAATCTTTTTCAACAATCTTGGCAAGATCTTCAATGGCAGGGGAATCTCCCTGAAGACACTCCTGGATTTCCTTGACAATGTGGGGAAATACGGGCAGATCGATCTTACCCTTGTAAAACCGCTGGATAATTTCAGTCACCACCCCGGCATGACTGTTTTTTTCGGTTTTCTCTTGGGCCTTGGCAATATCAAATCCCATTTTTCCCAAATTTTCCAAAAGCTGGTAGGTACTTACCGGCTTTGACAGGTATCCGTTGCACCCAAGCTTGATGCAGCTCTTGATGGTGGCAATGTTCATACGGGAACTCACCATGATCACCTTGACCCGGTCTGCCTTGTTAATTTTCCGGTCCAGCTCTTTTTTCCGTATCTGCTGGAGCACCTGTCTCCCGTCCATCCCGGGCATGGACACATCCAGGGTGACAAGATCAAAGGGCTCTCCCTTTTTTGATGCAAGTTCTAACTGGGCAAGGGCTTTTTTGGAACTATCCACGGACATGCACTCGCCAAGGGATTCCATTTTTGTTACCAGAACTTTTCTGGAAATGGCCTCATCATCCACAATTAAAATTTTCATTCACACTTCCTTATGTCCTATCTGAAGAACACCTGAAAATCATCCCTTCCCAATTACAGGGATATCATCCATCACATCATCCGGCTCTTCCGGCGTATCCGGCAATAGGACAGCCTGGGAAGTTTTTCCGTCCACCAGAATCTTAATGGGAGTATCAAAATGGATGTGTTTTAAATATTGGGTCCTGGTTTCACAGGTCTGACACTTAAAAAAATCATAATCGATAAAATCATCGCCCTTATCTGAAATCGTAATATAGGAGATCCCAAGGGAGGTGATATTCTGGAAAAAATGGGATCCCTGGGAGGGATCAGCCTTGATGCTCTCTATGGTGGTTTCCACCATCACCCCAACATTGGAGATATCGTTCCACCCCACGGGTATCCCCAGCCAGCGATCCGATGATCCCCAACGCCCGGGCCCGATTAATACGTATTTCCGGTTGTTTTCATTGAACAACCCATTGATTTTATTTATTTGAGCAGCTATCTCAACGGTTTTTCCCGGGTCAAAGCTCACAGGGTCCACATAGACCAGGTCATAAATATCCTTGTATTCCCCGTTGCCCAGGGATAAACTTGAATAACAAAAGGCCTTGTCAATGGCCTCCTGGGTAATTTTTACTCCGAGATTCTGCTTATACCTCCCCATGGGCCGGATCTGAAGCAGGGAAAACTCAGGATTGCTTTCTCCGTCCGCTGGCAGGTTCACTGCAAATTCCACCTCCACGGAAGATCCCATCCACCGGCTTCCGATTTGGGTTACCTCTTCTAAAATTTCGGCCAGGGGGAAGGAATTATATTTCAGAATATTGGCAAAGGTCAGGACGGGAAAACCCTTGGTTGAAAAAGAATCCCTTATCCTATTGTCCTGGGCATGGAAGGTGGAGGACAATGACCGGACCGCAGGGTGATCCACGGCATCGCTCAAATCCAGCCTGGTCAGGGTGGGGTCCTCTTTTGAATCATCAATAAAGCTGCTGCTGCCGGGGAAGCTGTCTGTTTTTAAAGCATAAAAATGTTTTTGAGAATTTTCAAGGATGTCGTCTACAATGGAAAACTGGGGAAGAAACTGGGGATATTTGGGACAGAACCTCAGGGTCTTCCCCCCTTCCATGACAATCTTACCAAGGCCCAGGGCAATGTAGGTAATCCCCTCCTCTGCCTTGAGATGGGCAATGGGATAAAAATTGTAGGACTGGGCCACCCCTGAAATGGTGGGGTAAAAATAATTTTCATGGTGCATACCCGTGAGCTGCTGGAGAATCACCGCCATCTCCTCGTCCTCGGTCCTGTGCATTGTGCTCTTTGCATAGGATCGCGGCGCCTTTAAATAGGTAGAGGCATAGACCAGTTTAATGGCCAGGATCAACCGCTCCAGCCGTTTTTCCAGATTGGAATCTGAATTGGGCAGCATATAGGTATTATAAAGCCCTGCAAAGGGTTGGTAATGGGCATCCTCAAAAAGAGAAGAGGACCGTACGGCAATGGGGTACCTGACATTTGCAAGATAAATTTTAAGATTTTTTTCCAGCCAGTCTGGAAATTTGGCCTTAACAAAACGGTCAACAACCTGGCTGTCGGTAAGTTCCCGGTCGGATTCCAGCAGCTGTGCCAGGTTGTTGTCCTCGACAAACATCTTAAACCCGTCCGTGGCAATGACAAAGGTCTGGGGGATACTGATGTTAACCTTGGGAAACTTTTTGCCCAGGGAGGAATCCCGCTTGATCTGGGAGGACATGAATGCAAGGCCCCTGGCCTTCCCCCCCAGGGAACCGCTGCCGATTTTCATAAAATCCGTGTCAGAATCAAATTTTTCGGAATCAAACTCAATTACATGGCCCTGGCGGGTTCCCCTTCTTCTGGCCCTGAGACTGTCAATGAGAAACTGCTTAAGGTCCTGGGGGTTGGTGAAATCATCAATGGAATAGGGCTTGAGACTCAGGGCAAAATCAATCTCGCTCCTTGCCATGAGCCACCTGGAAAAATCATTATTTTTGGCGTGGAATAGAATAGACTCGTCGGGAATCTCGGAGACAAGCTTTTCAATGGCCCGCATTCCGCTTGCCCGGGCAATTTCCTCCCCATTGGGCATCCTAAACACAAATGCGCCGAAACCCAACTTGGATACAAAAAAAGTTTTGATCTGATCATGGAGATTGTTTGAATTCTTATTGATAAAATCAGCCGGAATATGGGTGACTATCCTGCGATTTTCTTCCTCGGTGCTAAGGATGAGCAAGGGCAAATCCGGTATCTCCGACTTGATCCTTGTCAACAGTTTAAACCCTGCATGCTCATCTTCTTTCCCGGCTTTGGGATACCGCATATCGGAAAACACAGACAACACATAGGGTTTATATTTTTCATACAGGGATATGGCCTCTTCATAATTATGGGCCACCAGCACCTTGGGCCTGCCCCGCATCTTCAACAGCCTGTGTTCCTCGTTGATGGAATCATCAATCACCGACTGGGTCTGGAGCACGATCTGCTTGTAAAGCACCGGCAAAAAAGAAGAATAATGATAGGGTGAATCTTGCACCATGATTATAACCCTGACCTTGGCATTTTCCGTGTCAAAGGCCACATTCATTTCATCTTCAAAATTCTTGATAATGGCCAGGAGCAGGTCGGCATTTCCTCCCCAAATATAGGTCCGGTCCACGGCAGTGTTGGTCTCATC
Organism: Desulfobacteraceae bacterium; assembly: GCA_030638935.1. GTDB lineage: Bacteria > Desulfobacterota > Desulfobacteria > Desulfobacterales > Desulfobacteraceae > NBML01. The sequence continues at coordinate 3,350 of DAOWDR010000663.1, forward strand.
ACAGATGTAGTGGTCTATATCGCAGGTATTGTGAAGCAACAAAAAAAAGGAGAGATCCGAATACCGTTTTTTGACCTCTTCACCAAAGGCATAGACATCCATTCCGTCCAGGCTGGGCATGGCAAGGATGAGATCAAAAGGCTTTTTTTCCAGCCGCATAAAGGCCTCTTCTGCAGAAGAGACCCAGGTGAGCCTGGGCGGTTTTGACAGGTTCAGCCCTCTATATTCATTTATGATTCGATTGGAAAGCCGGCCTTCCTCTTCCATTATAAAAGCATCATAGGGACAGGATACCAGCAGAATATCCCCCACCTTGTTGGCCATGAGTTCGTGGTAAATCTTGATGGACGGCGACTGGGAACCGGTGTGGGAGATATCCATTTTCATCCTTTTCAATACTATTTTTTTACTTTAGTCCAACCCCATCTGCATTTCAACTCTGGCAATTTCCTTTAAAAGGCCTTCTTTTTTCTCCGGGGAAAGATCTGTGGCAGCAAGCTGTCTTTGGAGACCCAGGAGGATCATCTCCTCACGGTATTCGTTGCAGGTATAACTTTGAACACCTTTTTTTGATTCTTCCATTCTAATTCCTGTTGAGTATGAATCCTGTTCCCAGTTAAGAGAGTGGTTAATTAAGTTTTAATAGAGTTCGTATTTAGCCAGTTTTCCGTCCAGCCCCCCAATTTTTAAGGGGCGTTTCCAGGAAGGCGACAATGGCACTTTTTTAATAAACTTGGGCTCACCAAAATACACATAGGCCGTACATTTTTTACACCGCTCCTTCAGAAAAAGTCCGAGATCCTTATAAAACTTGTTCATATCCTGGTCTTTTCCCATGCGTATACCATAGGGAGGGTTGGTGATTATCACTGAATTTTCAATGGAAGGGATCTCCTTGAAATCCATGAGATCAATATGAATATTTCCCCCAAAATGGAGCCCCATGAGATTGGTTTTCACGGCATTAACCGAATGTTCCGAAATATCGCTTCCTGCCATTAACTTTTCAGGAAGGGGCTTAATGTTTTCATTGGCAGTCTTTTTAATCCGTTCCCACAATTTGCCGTCAAAATCCGGCAGCCGTTCAAACCCGAACCCTGTTCTAAAAACCTGGGCCGGAATCCGGCAATAGCGCATCAATGCCTCACACAACAAGGTGCCTGACCCGCACATGGGGTCATACAATGGTTTTGACCCGTCCCACCCGCTCAACTGCACAATGGCTGCGGCAATGGTCTCCTGCATGGGGGCTGAAACAGACTCTTCCCTATATCCCCGTTTGTGCAGGGGGCCGCCGGAAGCATCCACGGAAATGGTGGCGATATTCTGGTGGATATGAAGGTTGATGATGATCCAGGGATCTTTGGAGTCTACACTGGGCCGCTTGTTACTCCGATCCCTGAAATAATCGGCAATGGCATCCTTGACCCTAAGGCCTGCAAAATTGGAATGGGTGATGTCAGACTCGGACACATTGGCCATGATGGAAAAGGTTTGCTTTACGTTTAAAAATTCTTCCCACCGGATCTTTTTGGCGGCCTTGTAAAGGTCATCCTTTTCTATGCACTCAAAGGTAACCAAGGGAGCCAGCACCCGGGAGAGCAACCGGGCATAATAATTAATTTTGTAAAAGTCTTCTTTTGAGGCCTTGAACCAAATCCCCCGGAACACCGGTCTCAGGCCATACCCCCCCAGTTCCTTGATCTCGGTGATAGCGATATCTTTAACACTTTCCGCCACCTGGGCAAAATACTGGGAGTCTTTTTCATATACGTATTCAAGCTTGGCAAGTTTTCTCGTCCTGCCCCTCCCCTTTTGAAGGATACTTTTTTTACCTGTGTTCAACTTGCACATCCTTATAAAAACAGATTATTAAATATCCCTTTATATCAGGATTTTCTGAATTTTAAAACAGATAGCTGAAATGCCCGGGACAATCGAATTTGTCTGCAATGCCTGGAATCAGGGAAGATAACTGATCTGCATAATCGCTGATACCATATTTTTACCGATACATTTATATTCATGAAGGCAATTTGCCTGAAATTGAAGGAACTCCTTTTCATTGATGATAAATTTTGTACCATCAACACTGATCTCAAGCTTGCCCTTAACTACAAAGACATACTCATAAACGTTTCCTTCATGGGGTTCTCCGGAAAAAACAGTATCTGGATCAATTTCAAAAAAATAGGTTTCATAGGATTGTTCCGGTTCAAACGGAATTAAAGGAAAGAGTCTGTAATGTTCTGACTCTGCTGTCAGGGGCTTTTCTCCGGTAAAGGATCTTACTTTTGCCTCTACCGGGGGTTTTCTCAACAGGCTTGTAAAAGAAATTTTAAGCCCGTTGGCAATCTTCCAGATGGTTCCGATGGTTGGACTTGATTTGC
>DAOWDR010000491.1 GCA_030638935.1 Desulfobacteraceae bacterium
GTGTTCCCCAACCAGACCATTGAAGTTACCCAAGGGGCATTGGAAGAGGGGGAAGAGATAAATGATGAATATTGCGCTTCCTGTCATTCAAAGCCCGTGTGGGCCTTTGCTTCATATCCGATATCCGTTGGAATGCGGCCAATGGCAGGATTGTTCAATGCCTGGCGTTTGGATATTTTATTGTGGTATATTCATTTTTTAAGCTGTTTTATCGGCCTTGCTTATTTACCATTCAGCAAACTTTTACATATCATAACCAGCCCCATAAGCATTTTGGTCAACGGGATTGCCGGTCAAAACATAAAAAAACCTGAAAACAGGGCCACAAGAAGAGCGCTGGATTTACAGGCATGTACCCAATGCGGGACCTGCACTCTTCATTGTTCTGTTGCCCCGGTTTATAAAATGTTTCCCAACACCTACATTTTCCCGTCTGAAAAATTATTGGGCTTAAAGGATAGGAGTTCCGGTGTACTCTCAGATCCGGAAACCCGGCAAAAATTTTCCCAGGGCAGTTTTATCTGTACCAATTGTAACCGGTGTTCTGAGCTTTGTCCTGTTGGCATCAACCTTCAGGATCTATGGATTGAAAATAAAAAGGAATTAGCGCTGGAACAATTTGGTGATCCATGTGTTCATCTTAGGAATACAAAAGAAGAAAAATGGTCTCAACCTTCCGAGAAAAAGATCACAATACCAAAGCCAAAACCAAAGAAAGATTTAGATCTATGGGAACGCTCCATGAAAGCCGGCTCTTTTTCCCTGTGCTACAAATGTATGACCTGTACCACTTCTTGTCCAGTTGTCGGCATGACGGAAAATTATGATTCCCTGGGAATGGCCCCCCATCAAATTATGCATAGCTTGTCTCTGGGATTAATTGACAGGGCCATGGATTCCCGAATGATGTGGGATTGCTTAACCTGTTATAAATGCCAGGAAAATTGCCCCCAGGGTGTCCAAATAACAGATATTTTCTATGAAATTAAAAATATGATATTTGAAAAGGAATACAAAGGATGAAGTATGCTTTATTTTCAGGATGTAAAAGCGCTTTTTATCTGCCCCAATATCGAACTTCTTCAAAGGTTGTTTTATCTTCCCTGGAAGTTGAATTAGAGGAATTGGAATTTAATTGTTGCGGCTATCCATTGCGCTCTAAAAGCCAGGATGCATTTTTATTACTGGCTGCGAAAAATTTAGCCATTGCCGAAGACCAGGGTCTTCCAATCCTTACACTATGCCAATGTTGTTTTGGTTCTTTAAAACATGCAGATCACTATTTAAAAAACAACCCCAAGAAAAGGGAAATGATTGTAAGTTTATTAAAAGAAGAGGGGCTGGATTTTAAGGGAACAACTAAAATTGAGCATATTTTAACGGTATTTGCCAACCAGATAGGATATTCCAACATTGAAAAGCAAATAACCAAAAAATTTAAGGGGTTAAAGATTGCCCCCCATTATGGATGCCATGCACTGCGGCCGTCAAATATCACCCAATTTGATAATCCCCATGCACCCACAATTTTTGAGCAGGTCATCCAATTGACCGGAGCTGAAGCCGTTGATTGGTCAAAACGTCTGGAATGCTGCGGAAATCCTTTATGGGAAAAAAACAATGAACTTTCCCTTGGCATACTGGAACAAAAAATTGATAGTGCCAAGCATGCAAGTGCAGACATGATTTGTTCTGCCTGTAATTATTGTCAGCTCCAGTTTGATGAAATTCAGCAAAATGCCTTGGAAAAAACATCGGCAGAACAATTTCCCTCTATTTTTATTTCCCAGTTATTGGGTCTGAGCATGGGGTTGTCTGAAAAAGATCTGAACATTGAGGCCAATCATATTGATCTTTCCGGAATAAGAAATTTTCTATAAAAAATTTAAGGATAACACCATGCCCATTTTTGAATACAAATGCAAAAAATGTGAAAAAGAGTTTGAAAAACTTGTTTTTGCCGGTGAAGAAAAAAATATCTCCTGCCCTGATTGTAACAGCCTGGATGTCATTAAAAAAATGAGTGTATCAAGTTTTATGGGAAACAGTATAAGCAACTGTGCCGCAAATTCGCCCCAAGGGTTTTCATGAGCCGGATAAAAATTTCTTCAGTTAGAAGAAAAAAAGCGATAACGGCCGGAACCAAGTAAAAAACCTTTTGATACATCCCATGGAACAACTATGGCAAGGGCCTTTAGTGCAGAATCCGTTCAATCAGTCCTATCCAATCATTTTTGAATAACGGTCGTTACCGGTATCGTTACTTTTGCGTTACCGGTAACGTTTTTCAATCCTGCCCAACAATATCTCCAACCTGTGCTAAAAAAACATAAGAGCTAACCATTAGATTTTACAGCAATTATTAGATATTTAAATCATTTCTTGGCTTGTTCGAATCTCCTGGCACCATCCTTGCGATCTGTATGGCAATCTGGAAAAACATTTGTGACCTATAACTTTATTATTAGGACAAAGGAGAAAAAACGTGCATGCAACCATTCAAAAACCAATAGAAGAGATAGTCAAGCACATCCAGCCCGGCGAAAAAGTCTTTGTTGTGGGGTGTAATAATTGCGCATGGAAATGCTATTCAGGAGGTGAAGCCGAAACCGAAATGATGGCAAAACGCCTTGAAAAAAGAGGTGTTGAGGTTGCAGGATTTTCAGTACCCGGCCCCCAGGGCATGTCTTTGTGTAAGCTTTCCCACACCAAAAAAGTGTTAATGGAAGACCATGCTGATGAAGTTAAAAATGCAGACTCTTTTCTTATCCTTGGATGCGGACAAGGGGTTCACACTGTAATTGATGCAACCGACGGCGGAATGGTTCATCCTGGTTGCGACACTGTTTTTGGCGGAGAAACTGTTTCAGATACCCATATTGAAGAATATTGTTCCCTTTGCGGAGATTGTATCATTGAATTTACCGGTGGTCTTTGTCCCATGACACTTTGCGCCAAACAATTGTTGAACGGCCCTTGCGGCGGCGCTGAAGACGGTCATTGCGAAGTTGATCCGGAACGTCCCTGCGGATGGATACTGATTTATGAACGCCTTAAAAAATTGGGACGTCTTGATCTTCTTGATTCCTATCAGCCTCCCAAGAAAAATTCAAAATGGAGCCGCCCCCGGAGCCTTGAGGTCAGTCCAACTGAAGCCACATTCTGTTCCATAGGAGGCAAGGTTACCATCAGCAATCAGGATTAGCCAATAGAATCAAGGTTTCAAACAAACCACATGATTTAAATCAAGAATCCAAGACATATATAATTTTTAAGGAGCTCAACAATGAAACTGACAACCCTGTTTGATAAAGGTGAATTTGTTATTACCGGTGAAGTCGGACCCATTAAAGGGGCCATCCATAGAGATAAAAGCATAGAACCAAGTTGCGCCATCGAGGCCCTTCACCTGAATCAGCATGTCCATGCCGTAAATGTGACCGATAACCAGTCCGCCGTCATGAGACTGGGCTCCCTTGCTGCAAGCGTACGGTTAAAGGCAAACGGAATCGAGCCTGTCTATCAGCTGACCTGCAGGGATAGGAATCGGCTGGCATTGCAGTCCGACCTTCTAACTGCCTATTCCCTGGGTATTGACAATGTTTTGCTTCTGACAGGGGATCATATTCAGTTAGGGGACCACAAGGAAGCCAAGCCGGTTTTTGACCTTGACTCAGTTCAATTGATCGACATGGCAAAGGGTCTTAAAAGAGGATATGATATTTCAGGCTCCAGGATTGAAAATTATCTTGATATGGCCTTTGGTGCTGTTGTGAATCCTAATTCCGACCCACTTGACCTGCAAATAATGAAAATGAAAAAGAAGATTGATGCAGGCGCACAATTTTTTCAAACCCAGGCAGTATATGATGTCAAAGTTTTTGAAAAATTTATTAAAAAAGCTGAAAAATTCAATTGCCCCATACAAGTCGGCATCGTTATCTTAAAATCCCCTCAAATGGCAAAATTTATGAATAAAAATGTATCCGGAGTCCATGTTCCGGAAAATTTGATAGAAGAGATCGGGTCGGTTGCCAAGGAAGACCGGAAGAAAAAATCAGCCGAAATAGCAGGCCGGTTTGTCAAAGAAGTAAAATCCATGTGCCAGGGTGTCCATATCATGCCCCTTGGCTGGACTGATATTGTCCCTGAGATCCTTGATCACGCCGGTAGCAAACATAAGTAACAAATTAATCTTTAGGTCAACATTTACTTTATGAGGTATTTTTAAAATTGTTTGCTGAAACCGTATCATACCAGGCAGCCCTTATTGCAGGGCTGCTGTCTTTTTTTTCGCCCTGTATTCTGCCCTTGATTCCTGCATATTTTTCTTTCATCACCGGTTATTCCGCCGATGAATTGACAAATGATTCAAAAGAGACAAGAAAAAAGGTCGTCATCACAACCCTGGTTTATGTCTCAGGGTTTTCTTCCATATTTATCCTTCTGGGCGCCTCCGCATCTTTTCTTGGCGGATTTATTTCAGAGTATACCTTCATCTTAAGATATCTCGGGGGAGGAATCATATTAATTCTAGGGCTCCACTTGCTGGGCATAATTACTATA
>DAOWDR010000116.1 GCA_030638935.1 Desulfobacteraceae bacterium
GAACTTAAATGCCGACATGGATGCCTTTGAAAAATCAGTACCAAAAACAATCTGATTAAAATACCAGAAACAGGTCTCGCAGGGCCTGGAAATAATCAAAACCGGGCACTTGGCCCAGAGAGCCACCTTCTGCATGGTTGCACCTACAATTCCCCTGAACCTTGTGGCTGCCGGGTCATCCTGCCTGGCATGGGCACCCATGATAATGCAGTCCACCTCATTTTTCCGGGCATACCGAAGGATCTCTGTGGACGGAATTCCCACAATAGTCTCATAACCCGGCTCCCCGTGCTTTTTAATCAGCGGATCATAGGTGTTTTTCATCTCTTCTTTTACCCAGTCATTATAATCCGGGCCGACCTCCTCTTTTTCCCCTGTTACATAATCTGTCACAAAGGCACCGCTGCCATGGGAAGGTTCGGCAAACACATGGAAAAGGATCAACTCAGATTCATATTTTTCTGCAAGTTCAAAGGCAATTTTTGCTGCGGCATCGCAGGCTGGTGACGCATTTGTGGCAAAGAGTATTTTCTTAAACATCGACTACCCCCTAATAGAACATTGTAACGGGTTAAAATTAAAAGACATTTCCCATGTAATCCCCTCTATCAGTTCAAAGAACGAATAAAAGGTTTCATAGGTAAACATATCAAGTTCATCCCCAAAAATGATATGTTTCAAATCTCCCAGAATCAATTCATGTTCCAATAAACTTTCCATCTGGAAAAATTTTAAAGCTTTATTTTGATTATCCTTTATTCCTTTTAGACTATTGTATATCTGAATTTCCGGTTTTCCTGGAAATCCTTTCATGGCAACGGTTTTAAAAAAAACCAGACCCTCAATATCCGGGGTTTTGGAAAATTGACCACTGCCGGCTTTAGCCATGGTTAAAAATGTGTCCAGCAATTGGGACATTTTTATAAGTTCCGGATATTTGGAAACCAGGGAAAAAAAGGATGCCAGGGTAAATCCGGGCGATAGCTCAATGGTATGGGACAAGAGGGAAAAGACGCTGCCTTTTACAGGTTTGTCTCTTTTGAGAATAATGCCCTCCTTTGTCAGACAAATTTTCTCCATGCTCACCCCTTTGATTCCCCTTGCGGCTGCAAAGGAATCTTCATCGTAAACACAGAGCCCTGACCTTTTATTGTTTCAAAAAAGATAAGCCCATTGTGTTCATCAATGATTTTTTTTGTGGTCATCAATCCGAAACCGGTCCCATGGGCTCCCTTGGTTGTGATAAATTCCTTGAAAAGGGACCGGCTGATATTTTCATCCATACCCTCCCCATTATCCTCGACCCGGTAGACAATCCAGTCCAATTCTTTTTCCACAGATACCGTCACCTCTTTATCTGCACTATCCCCTTTGTTTTCATTATTTTCTTCACCAGTATTAAAAGCATCACCTGTGTCAAAGGCATCATTTTTATCAAAAGCATCAAAGGCATTGGTGACCAGGTTGAAAAGCGCATTATAAATGGCATCACTATCCATTAGGATGGACAATTTTTCACCCGATTTTTCATCCGGTCTTTTATATAGGGGCGACAAAACAAATTTAATTTTTTGTTCAATTGCTCTAGGGTTCAAAAAATTTACCAACTCCAGGACAGGATGGTTGGGATCCACCAGTTTGAAATTCAATCTGCTGGTTTTGGCATAGTTAAGCAGGTCCAGGGAAAGATTGGTGATTTTGTCAATATTCCCTTTCATCATTTCCCAGCCCTTGACCAGATATTCCCGGTTTTCATTTTCAATGCCCTGTTCAAGAATAAAGGAAGATCCCTTAAGGCCGCCTGCAATATTTTTAATCACATGGGACATACCTGCCACGGTCTGCCCGATGGTGGCAAGGCTCTGGGATTCATCAATCTCCCTGTCCTTGTCCCGGATCAATCCCTCAAGGTCATCCATATATGTTTTAATACTATGGTTAATTGACATCCGGTCCACAGCTTTTTTTACAGACAGCTCAAGTTCTGCACTGTCAATTGGTTTAGTGATAAAATCGGCTGCCTCATACTGGAGGCTTTTCACGGCCAGGTCCATGTCTCCATGGCCTGTAATCATGATTACTTCCGTGTCCGGACTGATCTGTTTGATCTGCTTTAAAAGTTCAATCCCGCCAATACCGGGCATTTTGATATCCGTAATCACTATATCCGGTTTTTGGGTCTTAAAGGCATTAAACCCCATATCCCCATCAGAAGCCAGCAACACCCTGAACCCGGCATGGGTGAGGGTGATATCCAAAACATTGCGGATACCCTCTTCATCGTCAACCAATAAAATGGTATAAACTTTATCCTTGTTTTCCATCAGCCCTCGTTCCAAAAACCATTAGAAAAGTTGCCCCGCCATCCTTGTTGTTGTGAACAAAAATTTCCCCGCCCGACTCTTTTATGATGCCGTAGGATATGGACAAGCCAAGGCCCGTGCCCTCCCCGACTTTCTTTGTGGTAAAAAAAGGTTCAAAAATTTTATTAATGGCAATACTTGCAATCCCAATACCGGTATCTCTTATTTTTACCCTGATCTTATCATCCTCTGATTTGGTTGTCAGGGTGATTTCTTTTTTATCATTTTTCGGTTTTTTGGAACCATCAAATTTAGCCACAATTGCGTCCCGGGAGTTAAGCAGCAGATTAATAAAAACCTGCTCCAAACGAACAGAATCAGCACTGATTAGGGGCAACTCCTCGGCAAGCTCCCATACCACCTGAATTTCCCTGAGCTTAAGTTGCTGGCTGAAAATATCAAAGGCCCGTTTCAGAACATCGTTAATATTGACATCTTCCTTTTTAAACAAAGATTTACGGCCAAACAATCTCATATGATTTGTGATCTTGGAAGCCCGGTCAACATGGGATTCTATCTCTTCGGACAAGGTTTTTAAAATAGCCCTATCAACCTCCTTATCAGTACCCATTTTCCTGGCAATAAACCCCGAGGCTGTTTTAATCACGGACAAAGGCTGATTTAACTCGTGGGCCACGCCCGTGGCCATTTCTCCCAGGGTTGCCATTTTACCTGCCTGGATCAATTGCTGCTCTGTTTCAACGGAATTGGTTATATCCACAGCCGTAACAATAAGAACATTTTTATCCACAAAATCGGCCGGGCTGATCCAGATATTGACATACAAATGATCTTCATTCTTTTTCAGGTTTACGACACGTTCGTGGAATGGGGCTGTAATGTTATTTTTAATGCGCTGAAATTCCCGGTTGCCGGGGAAAAGCATCCCAAATACTTTTCCTTTAAGCTCATCCCGGTCATAACCGTATACCGACAAAACCGAATCATTGCAGTCGATAATGGTCAGTTGCTCCTTATCCAGGATAAATACAGGATTGGGAATATTTTTAAAAATCTCCTGATATTTTTTTTCTGAGATACGAACCTTTTCTTCTAATTTTTTCCTGCGGCTGATATCCAGGCTCATCTCCATGGCAGCCACAATATTACCGTTCTCGTCCTTTAGGGGGGCAGTTTTAACAAACCAATGGGCGGTTGAACCATCCTTGTTGATTCCGGATTCTTCACTAAAATGGGATTTACCGTCCAGAAAGGTTTTTTCAACCGGACAATTAAGACATTTGCTGTCCAGACCCTTATAGGCGGCATAGCAATAATCACCATACTCCGGATTAAATTTACGGGCAAATTCCTGGTTAAACTCCACCAGCTCAAACTTTTTATTCTGAACAGTAATGGTACAGGGCACCTGCTCAAACAGATGGCGGTATATATCTTTTTGGCGATTCAGCTCGATCTGTTTTTCATGGATTTTTGTTCCCATATGATTGATGGCGGAAGAAAGCTGACCAATCTGGTCCCCTGGAGTCGATTTGCGTTTAAGGATGGTAAAATCCCCCTTTGCAATACTCCGGGTCTCTTTTATCAGTCTATTGATGGGATGGGTAACCCAGAAAAAAATAATGATACAGATGGTGACGGCCAGTGTGCTGAACAGGTAGATTGCTGTCCAGGCAGACATTTTTCGGCTCAGTCCGATCTCCTGTTTTACTGCGTCCAAAGAAACCACCACATCCAATGTGCCGAGTTTTTTAATATCCAAAGGGTGATAATGGCAGTCGGAACTGGAACAGGAGGGGCCATTTAATATGGGGTTGATAACGCCCAGCATAAGCCTGCCGTCACCGGCCTCAAACATACGGGTCCGGTCTTTGATATCGGTTTTCATGACCGGCGGTTCATTGCTGTGACATGTTTTACAGGCAATATCCTGCTTTTGTCCCAACAGGCCCAGTTCTTCGGGATTATTTGAAAAACGGATCTCACCCTGGCAATTAAACACCCGGATCTCTTCAATATCATTATAGGCTGACATTGAATTTAAGATATCCTGCATATCCTCGCTGGGGCTGTGAAGCATGGCCAGCCAGGTCAATTTCAACACAGAATTGCAAAACTTGTCAACGTCGGAAACAGCCTCGTCAATGAGGATGCGTTCCTGGTACCGGGTGCTGAAATGGGACCAGATAAAAATACTGACAAAAAGAACAATACCCACAGGAATCAATAGCTTAAAGGCAAGCCCCCTGGTATATATCATTTTTTTTATCATAAATCCCCAATTTTTCCAGGGTTATTATTTAGCTAAAATCTCTTTTACTGCCTGGAGCAACTCATCGGTATCAAAGGGTTTGCCAAAAAATGCTTCCGCTTTTGGAATGGAATATTTGCGGCCGGAAAGGCCGGATATCACAATCACCGGTGTATTAAATCCACGGGTTTTGGATATTTTTCTAAAAAATCGCGGTCCCCATTCCTCGGGCATTTCCAGATCCAGGGTAATAAGATCCGGGGTATTTTCCACAAATACATCCATGGCCTTTTTGCCGTCATCGGCAATACAGGTCTCATATCCGTTGTCTGTAAACAATGCGTCCAGATATTTTGTTATGGCAGGATCATCGTCCACTATCATAATTTTTTTTGTCATCATGCCTCCTTATTCTTTAATATGGCATTCACCGCAGAGAACCGGCCCTTTTCCAGATTCAAAATGGCAGTCCCTGCATTGTTTGTGAAATGCCACGGAAAGGGAAAACCGATTGTCCGGCCCGGGCAAAAGCCCGTGGCATTCCGAACAGGGGCTGTCTTCACTGGATTCATCTTCCACAAGTTTATTATCTTCCCAAACATGATGACAGATAGCGCAATCATCAAGTTCTGCCGCCTCATTGTGTTCATCATGGGCAAACACGGCACCAGGTCTTCGGGGAGTTTCAAATGCTGAAGTGTCCAGTCTTTCCAATTCAAGGGCAGGTTCAGGTGTGGCTTCACCGGCCTGGTCCTGCCCGGAGAAAGCACTCCATGCCGTTATCATCAGCAGGATCAGGGTTAAAATCAAGATTTTCTGTTTCATCTTATTCTCCTGGCTTATAAATTTTCTTTTCCATGGTTTCAAAAATAATATCCCCCAAAAACTTGACTTCCATACCCAGTTCATAGTGATGAACTATATCTTCCAGCCCGCTATGGCAGTTGTGACAAGGCGCAATCAAAACCTCGGCACCCGTGGCCTCAAGCTGTTCAGCCTTGACCCGGTTATTGACCATTCGCTCGGTTTTGTAGGGAGGTCCGCAGTTCACAACACCGCCCCCGGCACCACAGCAATAATTGTGTTCCCTGTTAGGCGTCATATCCACAAAATCCTCGCAGATCATCTCGACAACTTCCCTGGCCATGTCATGGAGCCCCCTGCCCCTGGAGACATTACAGGGATCATGGAGGGTAACCTTTTTTTTGTATTTTTCTTTTATGGTAATACGGCCCTGGGTCAAAAGTTCATGGTAAAACTCCAGGGCGTGGACCACTTCAAAGGGCGGCATTGCCCAGGAAACCCACCGGTTTCCCACATCATAGATTGACCGGAAAGCATGGCCGCATTCCCCCATGACAATTCGTTTGACATTAAGATTTGCCGCAGCCTCGTAAAAAGCCTGGGCAATCCTTCCGGAAATCTCGTTGTCTCCGGTATACATGGCCATGTTGGAGTTATCCCAGCCAGGCCCCGAAGGCATGGTCCAGTTGATCCCGGCCGCATGCATCATCACGGCTGTCTGGTAAATAAGGCCTGCCTGGAACTTAGGTTCCGGAGCGATCACAGAATACATAATGTCGGAGCCATCTTTATCAAGAGGAATTCTTAAATCTTCAAAATCCTCTCTGGCATCTTCTTCCTGCCACTGGAGGGTGTCTATCCACTCATCCTCTTTAACCCACATCTGGTTCATGGTGGCAGA
>DAOWDR010000208.1 GCA_030638935.1 Desulfobacteraceae bacterium
AATGATATCCGCAGGGACATTGATCTATATCTTGTTTTAAAAGGGGAGCCAGACCCACCGAAAACTCTTTTACTCAGAGGCAGTGAGCTGAAATATCTTAACCCGGATGAGAGAGCCACAGCAGCTTTGGTCAAAAACGCACTCATGGTGAAGAATATTGATAAAGAATGGAAAAAATCAACACCCGGAATCTATGTGGCCAGGAGAGATTTTGAAGGGGTAATGAATGAACTTCAGGGCAAGCGGATTATTTATCTGAAGGAAGAGGGGTCAAGCCTGTCAGATGCAAAATTGTCTCTGGATGATTGTTTTGTTCTGGGAGGAAAAAATGATATTTCGTCTACTGAAGAAGAAATAATTTCCAAATGGCCAGATACATTAAAAATTTCCCTGGGCCCGAAAAGCCTGCATGCTGACCATTGTATTACTGTTACGCTGAATCAGTTGGATAATTTACTTTAAAAATTCCCCGGTTTTTTCTATAGCCAGCTCGCCGCCACGAACTATCATTTTCCCACGGAGCATGACCCCGGCAGGGAATATAGCATCATGGCCTTCGAAGGGCGTCCAGCCGCATTTTGAATGTAACTTTTCGGAATCAATTTCCACCATATTGTCCAGGTCAAAGAATGCTAAATCTGCGTCATAGCCCACCTCAATTTTTCCTTTCCTGAGATTGAAAAGTTCTGCCGGCAGGGTGCAGCACATGTCCTGAACTGCGCTGTGTTTTAGAATGCCTTTCTTGGCCAGTGCCATCATCAGGGGCACACGGGTCTCCACACCAGGTAACCCGCTTGGTGCATTTTCAAAATCAACCTCTTTCTCTTCCAGGGTATGGGGCGCATGGTCGCTGGCAATAATTGCCCTGCCAGTTGCCAGGTCATCGAAGAGCCTGTTCATCAATGATCGTTTTCGCAGGGGTGGGTTGACCTTGCCAAATGTCCCTATCTTGCTGGCATCATGGAGCAGAAGATGATGCGGCGTGACCTCATAGGTGGATTTGTTTGCCCGGGCCAGGTCTGCGCTTTCTAGTGTTGTTAAATGCGCCAGATTGAGCTTTACGGGGGTCTCTATGGACAGTATGCGCTTCAGTGCCATGAACTCTGCCTTGATGCTCCGAACCTGGTTGTGACGGTGCAGATTGCTATTGTCCTTACCCTCGAACATTCTGGGGTCCTCTGCATGAACCGTAACAACCTTGCCGGCCAGATGGTCCGAGTTAAGCAGATGCTCCAGAGATTTTGTTATTGCCTGGGCCCCGGTGGTATCTGACATGTACAGCTTGAAACCTATTGCAAACCTTGCAAGTCCCGGAATATCGTCAATGTCCCCCAGCTGGCCAAAAAGCCCAAAATCAATATTTGCCTTGCTTTTCACCAGGTCCAACTTTTCCCGGATTGCCAGCAAATTGGTCACCGGGGGTTTTGTATTGGGCATGTCCAGTATTGTTGTTGTGCCCCCGAAGGCCGCTGATTTTGTGCCTGTAAAAAAATCTTCTTTATCTGTCATTCCTGGGTCCCGCATATGAGTGTGGATGTCCACGCCGCCAGGAATTGCCAGAAAATCATCAAAATGAAAAACGCGATCTCCGTCCAGGTTCTTTTCAATGGCAGAAATCATTCCATCATCAATACCTATGCAAACTGACCTGGTTGAAGGCCCCCTGGTTATCTTTGTGTGAACAACTACCTCATGTGCCATCATGCACCATCCAATTTTTTTCTCACAACATTTCCCCGGGGTGTTTCCTCGGCAAATACGTCTCCGGTGAAAGAATATAGTATGGTTTTTGAATCCAGCCAGGCATCTGGGAACAGGCCTGCCTTAATGCATGTTTGGCTCAAAAATTTCTCGGTGTTCCAGCCATATTCAACCGGAACCTGGGGCAATAATAGACCTTTGAACGAGCCCTGCTCCACTATCAAGCCATGTCGGCCAACCTCAACGATTTTAGGATAATCCTTTGGATTTTTCGCCTTTATTTTCTGTGGTGGAGAAAGCAAGCTCACTTCCACTACCACTTTGTCAAGTTCTGACTCGGCCAGTGGGGGAAATCTTGGGTCTTTGGTTGCTCCCTCGGCACCCCTTATCAGGGACTTTGCCAGTGCAAAATACGGCTCTGGATATCCAATGCAGCCTCTCAATTCATGCTTTGGATATGTGCTAAGGGTAACAAAGGCCCCAGAATCC
Organism: Desulfobacteraceae bacterium; assembly: GCA_030638935.1. Lineage (GTDB taxonomy): Bacteria > Desulfobacterota > Desulfobacteria > Desulfobacterales > Desulfobacteraceae > NBML01. The sequence continues at coordinate 2,191 of DAOWDR010000208.1, forward strand.
TGTAAAAATTTTTTCGGAATCTTGATATCGGGCATTGGAGTTCCCATCACCGCCCTGTCTATGGATGCCCTGGCCAACTTTACTGCCAGAACCCCGTCCTCTTCCTCATACATAGGCCTTGCATTACGGCCTGGAATAAAACAATTATGCCTTTTTCTTATTTCGAGGATACCGGAAACTCAACATGAAAACAATAATCATTATAATCAAAATAGCTGTCATCAAGATATTCTGCCAGGTCCAGATATTTCTCTGTACCTCGATTGAGCCAGATATGGTCACCGGGCCAATTGGGGCCTCTCCTAGATTTCCAGCATTGTCCACAAGAATCACAAGTTCATTGGCTACCAGGGAATTGTAAGTATAGGCAATTCGGCCAGTGGATGTTCGCGAGTAGTCATCAATGAAATAAAGCGAGTCAAAATTTATACTGCCTGAAACACTGGCCTGATAAACATCATAGGCGGTTTTATTTGTAAGATAAAAATCAACTAGCCCGCCTTCGAAGACCCCCATGTCCACAATGAGCTTGTCGCCAACC
>DAOWDR010000406.1 GCA_030638935.1 Desulfobacteraceae bacterium
AAATGGTGGATAATACCTCGGCCTATGCATTGACCGGGGCTGTTTTTGCCCGGGACAGGCAGACCATCACCCAGATGACCCGGGGCCTGACCCATTCTGCCGGTAATTTTTATATAAATGACAAGCCAACCGGCGCTGTTGTGGGCAGACAACCCTTTGGGGGAGGACGTAAAAGCGGCACCAACGACAAGGCCGGTAGCCTGTTCAACCTTTTGCGCTGGACTTCTCCCAGAACCATAAAGGAGACCTTTGTGCCGCCTTGTAGATATCAATATCCTTTCATGGCTGAATAATCTGCCCAGGGTATCTACATTGAAATTTTTCCTGGGGCCTGAAATTATGGCTTAATAGTTTTTGCCCTTTGCTATCACCCAGATGGCATGGACAATTCCGGGGATATATCCCAACAGGGTCAGCAGAATATTGAGCCAGAAATGTTTGCCAATGCCCACCTGCATGAAAACACCCAGGGGTGGGAGAATAATTGAGATAATAATTTTAATCAGTTCCATAGGGGTTCCCGTATTTAATGTTTATCTTTATCTTAAATATATCCGGGTTCATACCATTTTTTTTGGACCCCATAAAGAAAAAGTATGAAAATATTGGACAATTATCATTTGGGGATTACCTTAATCCCTGATTTGTTTGTCATATCCGAATAATGGATATTATTTTAAATTACCGGTAGCATATTGGGCAAAATGCCCGGGCATGGGCCGGCAGAATATCAGGACCAAAGCCAGGGAAGGTTCTGGAAGGAAAAAAACATGACTGAAACGATACAATCCGGGGATACCATTTCCGTAGACTATACAGGAAAGAACGAAGACGGAAAAATTTTTGATACCTCCCAGGGCAAGGCACCCCTGTCATTTACAGTTGGGACAGGAATGATGATTAAAGGTTTTGATACAGCCGTAATTGGAATGAAAAAAGGGGAATCCAAGACCGTAACCATTTCGCCGGAAGAGGGATATGGCCTGCGAAGTGAGGAAGCCTTTGTGGATTTGCCCCGGAAACATTTTCCAGAAGAGGTGCCTTTGGTTGAGGGTTTGCAACTTCAGCTCCAGGACCCCGAAGGCCGTCCTGTTCCAGCAAGGGTAGCCGAGATTGGCGAAGAATCAGTTAAAATGGATATCAACCATTTTCTTGCCGGAGAAACTTTGATCTTTGATATCACCATCGCTGAAACCGGTTTGACTCCTCCTGCCCATAGCTGCGGGTGCGGCTCTGATTCAAAGGGCGGCTGCGGGTCTGACTCACAGGGTAACTGCGGATCTGATTCAAAGGGGAACTGCGGCTGCGGCTGCTGATTCCATTATTCATAGACTTTCATTTGTTTCCTACCGGGGGCTACCCTGGTAGGAAACTTTACAACCATTAGATCAGTCCTATCATCATTTTGGTGCCAACCACGTAGAGCAGTAAAGCAAAAATTCGTTTGAGCTTGTCCACGGGAAGGCTGTGGGCCAGCCTGACCCCCAGAGGGGCGGTCAGCACGCTTACGCAGGCAATCCCTAAAAGGGCGGGCAGATTTATATAGCCAATGGAATAGGCCGGCAAAGAATCAAGACCCCAGCCATTAAAAATATAGCCCAGGGTACCGGCAATGGCAATGGGCAGGCCAATGGCTGCCGAGGTGCCAATGGCGTGGTGGACGGGTATATTGCACCAGACCATGAAGGGAACAGATAGGGTGCCTCCGCCTATACCCACAAGGCTTGAAATCCCGCCGATGATATTTCCAGTGGTGAACATACCAAGGGTTCCGGGCAAATTTTTGGACGCCTTTGGTTTTTTGTTCATGAGCATCTGGGTGGCAACCACATAGAGAAAAATACAGAAAAATCCCTTTAAAAATCCAGTGGACATGGCAGATGCAAAACATGATCCCAGAAAAGTACCGGTAAATATCCCGATGACAATGCGGCGGACCACTTCCCACCTGACAGCTCCCCTTTTGTGGTGGGCCATGAAACTTGACACCGATGTAAACATGATACTGGCCATGGAGGTGCCAAGGGCCACATGCATGAGTATCTCTGTTGATATTCCCTGGATGCCCATGATATAGATCAGCATGGGAACGATGACAAGGCCGCCGCCGATTCCAAGAAGGCCGGCCAGTACGCCGGCAATGGCCCCTACGCCGCAATATGTGATAAGGACAGTCAACACTGGAGGTGTTCCTAAAATTTTGTATTGTCTGTAAAAATACCGGAATTTTTCCCGGCAGATGAAAAATTAAAAACCGCAGTGTTTGTCTTACACCCGGGGTTGGTATACGTCAATACACTTAGGGCCAACGTGATTAATAAATTAAAAATAACTTGCAACCAGGGATGAATCCGCATATCTTGAATGGGATTCAATAAGGTTATTTTCAGTATTCAATAATTTCATCTAAGTTCCGGAGTATGGGCATGGCCAAACATAAAACCTTGATTCTCGCAGTGGACGACAAACCCCAGAACCTTCAATTTCTAGGAAAGCTTCTTTCTGATAACGGGTATGAGGTTGGCATGGCCCAGAGCGGTCAGCAGGCCTTGAATTTTGTAACAAAAAATGAACCCGACCTGATCCTTTTGGATATAATGATGCCGGAAATGGACGGCTATGATGTGTGTAAAAGGTTAAAATCCGATTTTGGTACCCGGCACATCCCCATTATTTTTATCACAGCAAAAACCGATACCAAAGATATTGTCAAGGGATTTGATGTGGGTGCAGTGGACTATGTAACCAAACCCTTTAATGCTGCCGAACTTTTGGCAAGGGTCAGAACCCATATTGAGATGAAAATTTTAAGGGGGCTTTTGCCCATGTGTTCCAGGTGCAAAAAGATCCGGGATGACGAAGGGTTCTGGAAACAGGTGGATTCATACCTTGAGGCCCATTCGGAACTGACTTTTACCCATGGGATCTGTCCGGACTGCATGGACACCCTCTATAGTGACACCGACTGGTATAAGAAACGGCAGTAATAACCAGCCTGCCCCTGGGCATACCTGATAGTTTGTTTTTCTTTTCATGCTATTTCCAACAAGTTTAATTGCTTTTTTCAAAGATTGCGTTATGTTATTTAAAATAAAAACTAACCCGAACTTTGGAGTGAATATGAGTAAAGTGATTGCTATGGCCGGTAAGGGCGGTGTTGGGAAAACAACTGTTTCCGCACTGGTAACAAGATATTTCGCAAAACAGCAGAAGGGTCCCCTTCTTGCGATTGATGCAGATCCCAACAGCAACCTGGGGGAAACCCTGGGGCTTGAGATAGAAAAAACCGTTGGTGATATCAGGGAAAATTTCATGAAAGATCCCCAGGGTGTACCTTCGGGCATGGATAAAATTCTCTACCTTGAAATGCTGATGAATCAGGTGGTGATTGAGCAAAAGGAGTTTGATCTTCTGGTCATGGGACGTCAGGAGGGCCAGGGCTGCTATTGCATGGTTAACAATATTTTAAACCGGTTTGCAGACGAACTTGAGAAAAATTATAAATTTCTTTTAGTGGACAATGAGGCTGGGATGGAGCACTTGAGCCGCAGGACCAGCGGCAAGGTTGATATTCTTCTCATGGTCACTGACTATGCCTTAAGAGGGCTTCGGGCTGTGGGACGGATAAATGAAATGCTGGACGATCTCAAACTGGATATCAAACACAAGGGCCTCATCGTTAACCGGGCACCAAAAGAATTGAGTAAGGCATTTCTGGATGAGGTTGAGCGGATCGGGGTGCCTATTTTGTGTACCCTCCCCAATGATGACAGTCTGCTTGAATTTGATATGGACCAGCGCTCCCTGCTGGATCTTCCCGATGATTCATTGGCGGTGAAGGCGGTTGATGATATGATGGAAAAAGTGCAGGAGGTCATTGGGTAAAAAATGGGATATGTATTTGATTTCAAGGATGCAGGGAATTACGATGCCTGGCTTGACAAGGGGAGAAATCGTCATTGCCTGGACCTTGAAATCAAATTGATTCTGGACCTTTTATCCCCGGAAAAAGGACAGCGGGTTCTGGATATAGGCTGTGGTACAGGAGTCAGCCTTGAGCCTCTTCTGGAACAGGGATTGAGTCTGACAGGGATTGATCCTTCCCCATATATGCTGGATCTGGCAGACTAACGTCTGGGCAACCGGGTGGATCTACACCGGGGCATGGCGGACGACCTTCCCTTTGAAGATAATTCCTTTGATGCCGCCCTGCTTTTTACCAGCCTGGAATTTACCGACAGACCGGCCAAGGCAATTGAAGAGGCTTGCCGGGTGGCCAAGGATCGGGTGGTGATCGGGGTGTTGAATCGGTATGCGCCCCAGAACATGTTTCGCCGGTTCAAGAGCTTTTTTTTTACAAATATTTATACCCAGGCCCATTTTTTCAGTATATGGGAACTGCGTCAGATTCTCTTTGCCATCCTGGGAAATGTACCGATAAAATGGCGGACCACTCCCCAGTTCCCCTTTGTTAGCGGGCCATGGGCTTTTTATATTGAAAGTCTGGGCCTGGTGCAAAAATCTTTTTGTGGCAGCTTGATAGCCATGCAGATTAAACCTGTTCCCAAGTTCAGGACCAGGCCCCTGGCGCTGAAAATCTGGAAAAGAAAGATATATAAGCCGGCCACGGGACTGGTTACGGAAATGAGGAAGGAATAATGGAAGCCCTTTTATATGAAAAACTGGGGGGGAAGCAGGTACAATGCAGAATCTGCAATCATTTCTGCAAGATTAAAGATGGGAAAAAAGGCATCTGCAATGTCCGGGAAAACCAAGGCGGCAAGCTGGTCACCCTGGTCTTTGACCGGGTGATTGCAACCAGTGTGGACCCCATTGAAAAAAAACCGATTTTCCATTTTAAACCGGGATCTTATTCCTATTCCCTCGCCACGGTGGGCTGTAATTTTAAATGTCAATTTTGTCAGAATTCAGATATTGCCCAGATGCCAGCAGGCAAAAAGGGCATGATCCAGGGCAAGAAGATCCGGCCTGAAACCATTGTGGAGCAAGCTCTGTCAACCGGATGCCAGAGTATCTCCTATACCTATACCGAGCCTAGTGTTTTTTTTGAACTGGCCTATGAAACTGCCAAGCTGGCCAAAGAAAATAATTTGTCCAATATTTTTGTTACCAACGGGTATATGAGTTCAGACCTAATCCATTTGATTGCCCCCTTCCTGGATGCGGCCAATGTGGATCTCAAGGCCTTTGATGACAAATTTTATCAAACATACTGCCAGGCACGGCTTGAACCGGTGAAAAAGACCCTGAAGCTGATGAAAAAAGCCGGGATTTTAGTGGAGGTCACCACCCTTTTGATTCCAGGGCTTAATGATGACCCAGAGGAACTGACCAACCTGGCCCGGTTTATTGCCAAGACCCTTGGCTGTGAAACCCCCTGGCATATTTCCAGGTTTCACCCCAGCTATAGGATGACGGATATTGCCCTAACACCGGTTGCCTCTCTGGAAAGGGCATATGGGATAGGTCAAAAGGCCGGGCTTTACAATGTCTACACCGGGAATGTGCCCGGACTTGCATCTGAAAACACCCATTGCCATGATTGTGACACCCTGCTTGTCAAACGGTATGGCTATACAATAGAAAATTATTTAAAGGAAAAGGGAACCTGCCCCAAGTGTGATGCCCAAGCCTATGGGATTTATTAACATTATGGAGTGGGTTTGGGATACATGGATTCAATTGTGAAAGAAAAAAATCTGAATAAGAAAAGTCTGAATAAAAAAATAATGGAATATGGGAAGATGATTAAGTTTTCCCATACAATTTTTGCCCTTCCCTTTGCTTTGTCTGCCGTGGTTCTGGCCTGGCAGACCCAGGCGCCGTCCTTTTGGGATCTTATCTGGATTCTATTGGCAATGGTTGCTGCAAGATCGGCTGCCATGGGTTTTAACAGAATTGTGGATGCATCAATTGATAAAAAAAATCCCAGAACCGCCATCCGGGAAATCCCGTCGGGAATTTTATCACAAAAACAGGCCTCTGTTTTTGTTGTTATCTCCTCTGTCATCTTTGTGGGGGCGGCTGCCCTGTTGTCACCCCTTTGTTTTTTTCTCTCTTTTCCCGTTCTGTTTTTTCTTTTGTTTTATTCCTATACCAAGCGGTTTACAAAATACTGTCATCTCTACCTGGGATTTGCCATATCCCTGGCCCCTGTGGGGGCATGGGTAGCCATCACAAACAGTCTGTCTGCTGGAATTATCTTTTTGAGCCTGGGCCTTTGGACCTATATTGCCGGGTTTGATATCCTCTATGCCTGCCAGGACATTGATTTTGACCGTGAACAGGGCCTGTTTTCCCTGCCGTCCAAAATAGGGCCCCAAAAAGCCATGACCATCTCCTCTTTACTCCATGTGTTAACCATGTGTTTTTTTGGGGTCATGTACCTGAGTTTTCATATGCATCCGGTTTTTTTATTTTTTCTGGCCGGTATTGCCGTTCTTCTTATGATTGAACACAAACTGGTCAGGCCGGATAATTTGACCCATATTGACATGGCTTTTTTCCATATCAATTCCGTGGTCTCCATGCTTCTTTTCATTGGTGTTTTGATTGAGAGTTTTTTCAGATGAAAACCGGTCCTATAATAAATCAAGATAGTATAAATCAGGACAAAACCATAGTGGTGGCCATCAGTGGTGCCTCGGGTTCCATTTATGGGGTAAGACTCATAAAAGCGTTGATTGACTCCGGATGCCGGGTGCTGATTATTCTTTCCAATGCCGGCCAAAAAGTATTGGCCCATGAAATGGGATATGATCCTAAAAAATCTTTTCTCATATTCCTTGAAAAACAGGGGGTAAGTCTTGATGGCACCATGGTTCCCGAAATTTTTTTCCAGGATGAGATCGCAGCAGCACCAGCTTCCGGCTCTTTTGTTCACCATGGAATGGTCGTGGTTCCCTGTTCCATGAAAACCCTTTCTGCCGTGGCCTCAGGCTATGGGGATAATTTGATCACACGGTCCTGTGATGTGAGCTTAAAGGAGAAACGCTGTCTTGTGCTCGTCCCCAGGGAAACCCCCTTTGGTCTGATTCATCTGGAGAACATGACCCGGGCTACAAGGGCGGGTGCCGTGATCCTGCCGCCCAATCCCTCTTTTTACACCTTTCCTGCAACCATTGAAGATCTTGTGGATACGGTTGTGGCCAGAATCATGGATCACCTCGGGATTGTTCATGACCTTGGAATGCGTTGGGGATCTTGATCCTCAGTAAAAACAAGGAGCTTGTCCAGGGGATAATCATCACCCTTGGTCAGAACGGATATAAGGCCTATATTGTGGGGGGAGCTGTCAGGGATATGCTGTTGAACCAGGCGCCCAAGGATGTGGATATCTTAACAAATGCACAGCCCAGGGCAGTGGAAGCCCTGTTTGCCAAAACCAAACGGGTGGGGAAAGCATTCTCCATTTGTCTGGTCAACGGGGTTGAGGTGGCATCCTGCAGGGCAGGAGAAGATGCAGGCAGATTTCCCGGGGCCGACCTGGGTATGCGGGATTTTACCATCAACAGCATGGCCTGGGATCCTGTATCCGATACCCTGGTTGATCCCTTTGGCGGGAAAAAGGATCTTAGAAAAAAAATCATCCGGTTTACCCGGGATCATAGGAGAAGAATCCTGGAAGATCCCCTGCGTATGATAAGGGCATGCCGTTTTGTTGCAAGGCCGGGTTGGATTTTGTCTGATTCTTCTTTACAGGCCATTTTAACCCATGCTCCCCTGATTAATTCCAATGGCAATGTGGCAGTAGAACGAATTTCCATGGAATTGATAAAGGCCATGAAACTTGCAAATCCCTCTCTCTTTTTTATAAGCCTCCATGAAACAGGACTTTTGAAGAGGGTATTGCCATGCCTTGACCGGTGCTTTGACCTGGACGGCGGCCCCCACCACGGGGAAACCGTGTTTGAGCACAGCCTGCTGGTGGGGGACGCCCTGCCTGCCACCCGGCCCCTTCTCAGGCTTGCCGGATTTCTCCACGATGCAGGGAAATTTGATGCGGTCCAGATAAAAGACGGCAGCCTGACCTTTCCTGGCCATGAGACCCATATTGAGGCCATTCAAACAGACCTTGTAAATTTGAGGTTTTCTTCCCAGGATCAGGAGTATATCCTTTCCCTGGTCCGGGCCCACATGAGGCCTTTGGCTGAAAATACCACTCCAAAAGCTGTGCGGCGGCTTTTGGCCATGCTGAATAGTTATGATCTTTCTTTCAGGGATTTTTTACGCATGCGCATTGCAGACAAAAAAGGGAATCTGGCCAAACAGCCCTATACACTGTCACAAATTCGTGTTCGGGTTAAAAAAATCCAGGATGAGTTGTCTGACAGGGCAGCCTTTAATATCAATGACCTGGATATATCCGGCACAGATATCATTGAACTGCTGGATCTGGAACCAGGGCCCGAAATAGGGCGGATCAAGAGCATGCTATTTGAACGGGTGCTGGAAGACCCTCTTCTCAATACCCGCCCCCTTCTTGAACAACTCATTTCTTCTTTAAAAAAACAGCAATGATTGCATTCTCTGGTTATAGACCGTATTTTTGTATTAATGCCCGGAAGACCGGTGTTTCTTTAAATTGCCCGAGCTGGTCCGAGAATTTTTTTGCCAGGATCTTGTGTCCCCTTGCTTTTGAAAATCCAAGATAAAGGGGATCATTGGAAATGCGGGGAGACAATGCCTTGACCCGGTTTCCCAGCCCCATCTGTTTTAATAGGGTTTGGATGACCATGTTATTTCCCGCAATAAGATCACATCGTTTGTTAATCAGGCTGTTGATGAGATCTTTTTCTGTTTCAAGCCGGACAATTAAGGGGAATGTTTGGTGGTCAAAGGTTGTTCCATAGCTGTAGTTTCTGATGGCAGCGATTTTTAGGTCCGCTAAACTGGACAGGTCTCCGGAATAGGAAATGGGGGAATCTTTAAGTGCAAAAAAAAGATTGACTTCATGGGTAAGAACATTGTCTGAAAAATATAAAAATTCAATTCGTTTTTCTGTTTTAAACAAGTTCATCATGGCATCTGCCTGGCCGGTTTTCACCATGTGAATGCACCTGGACCATGGGTATTGGTCAAAATTCACCTTTATTTCCATGGATGCTGCAACCTGGGAAATGATTTCTATGATAAATCCATTTTCCTTTCCGTTTTTGTCCATGAAGTGATAGGGGGGGAAGTCCTGCCCCCTGACAATGGTCAGCGATTGTCCGCCATGAACAGGGATTGCCATGGCCAGGAACAAGAGGATTGCGATAAGGGATTTTTTTATTTGAATCATTAAAATGAGTATGCCAGAATTTTTTTGCCAAGGCAATTTTTTTGGTAAAAAATGCTGGCGAAAAATAGGCATTAGGCTTGAGAATTTGAAAATCATAAAAAGATTACAAAATTTAATAAAAGAACTTAATTGTCTTGCAAATTATTGCCTGGCAGAGCTATAAAAAAGATTTTAATTCAAAAGAACTTAAGGACAGGATAATGGGTGATATAGTTCTGATAAATATAACCGGCAGGGACAGGAAAGGACTTGATGCAAAGTTTACCTCCATCCTTGCCCAGTACAATGTAACCATACTGGATATCGGCCAGGCGGTTATCCACGAACACATTTCCCTTGGCATCCTGGCCGAGATCCCCTGTTCCGAGGATTTCTCCCGGATTTTCAAGGATATCCTGTTTGAAGGTCACAACATGGGATTGACCATTGATATCAAACCAATTGACCATAAAAATTATGAAAAATGGGTCCTTGCCCAGGGCAAGGAGCGGCGGATCATTACCATTTTATGCAGGACCATGACCGCCCATCAGATTTCTTCTGTTGCGTCTGCGATTACCCAAACCGGTCTGAATATTGATTCTATTACCAGGCTCACCGGCAGGAGATCCTTTGTTAACCCCCAGGCCAATCCAAAGGCCAGCGTACAGTTTTCAGTTTCCGGCACCCCCATCAATATTCAGGAAATGCGGGGTAAATTCATGAAAATTTCCCAGAAGTCCGGTATTGATATCTCTTTCCATGTGGACAATATTTATCGGAAAAATCGGAAGCTTGTGGTTTTTGACATGGATTCAACCCTGATCCAGGCCGAGGTGATTGTGGAATTGGCAAAGCTGGCCGGTGTGGGGGAACAGGTGGATAAAATCACCGAGTCTGCCATGGCAGGGGAGATTGATTTTAAAGAGAGTTTTATAAAACGGGTGGCACTGCTAAAAGGGCTCAGACAGGAACAAATTGAAAAGATTACCCGCCAACTGCCCCTGACAGAAGGGGCTGACCTTGTTACCAAAACCCTGAAAAATTTAGGATATAAGCTGGGGATACTATCAGGCGGATTTACCTTTATGGGAGAATATTTACAGGATCTTCTGGGGTTTGACTATGTATATGCCAATGACCTGGAGATTAAGGAGGGTGTGGTGACCGGCAGGGTTAGGGGCGAGATAGTGGACGGGGATAGGAAAGCCTGCTTGCTCAGGGAGATTGCCCAGAAAGAAAATATTTCAATTGAGCAGACCATTGCCGTGGGGGACGGAGCCAATGATCTGCCCATGATCAGTATTGCAGGGCTTGGGGTGGCCTTTAATGCCAAGCCGGTTGTACGGGAAAAAGCTTCCAGCGCCATTTCAACCATGGGCCTGGACGGGCTCTTATACTTGATCGGAATCCACGACCGGGAGATCAAGCAGTCAAACCGGTATACCTAAATGCTGGTTGACCTTGGAAAAACCGGAGAAAAAAATTGGGTAAAATGGAAAAACTGGCCCGGGATGTAAAGATTCTTGAAGAAAAATTATCCCTTTGCACCCGGTGCGGGATGTGCCAGGCTAATTGCCCCCTCTATGCAAAAACCTGCCGGGAATCCGATGTGTCCAGGGGTAAGCTGGCCTTGATTTGCGGCCTCATAGACCAGACGTTTGATGATGCAAAAGGTGTGAGAGACCGCCTGGAGCGGTGTCTTCTTTGCGGCTCCTGTGCCCACAAGTGCCCCAGCCATGTGGATACGGTGGGGATCATCATAAAGGCCAGGTCAATTATCGCCCGGTATCTTGGCCTTCCCATTGCCAAAAAACTTATATTTAAAAATTTGCTGGCAAATCCCAGGGCCTTTAACCGGATGATGGAGGTGGCTACCCCATTTCAGAAATTTGCTCTTCGGAAAGAGGATAATTTTCAGGGGACATCCTGTGCCAGGATAGCCTCTCCCCTGCTTCGTCACCGCCACGTGGTGCCCCTGGCAAAAACTTCTTTTTTGGGCAACCAGCTAGAGGAGATGGATTTCAGGGAAAAGGGAAGGGGGGTGACTGTGGCTTTTTTTGTGGGCTGCCTCATTGACAAGGCCTTTCCCCATATTGCACGTTCCCTGGTGGAGGTGCTTGCCCATTTCAAGGCCAGGGTCCTTATTCCCAAAGATCAAGGTTGCTGCGGGATTCCGGCTCTGGCTTCGGGGGATACCAAAACCTGTGAGAAATTGTTGGCCTATCATGTGGATCTTTTTTCATCCCAGCCAATTGATTACCTGGTCACAGCCTGTGCCACCTGTTCTTCCACCATCATCAATCAATGGCCTGCCCTGTTAAAGGGGGAAGGCGGGTCTGGTCATGGTGAATTGCGGGAAAAGGCAGCCGTTCTTGCCGAAAAAACCGTGGATATCAGCTGGCTTTTGGCAAAGCGTTTTGATCTTTC
>DAOWDR010000545.1 GCA_030638935.1 Desulfobacteraceae bacterium
ACAATATGGGACTTGTAGAGGCGGCTCCTATGTCTCCCGACTCCATCTGTGCATATGATTCAATGGATCCGGTTGCAGACGCAGGGCCAAATCAAGATGTGAATGTCAGCACTCTTGTAATGTTTGATGGATTAGGTTCTTATGATTCACAGGGCATTGTCAACTATACCTGGCATGGGAATTTTGTTCTTTTTATAGAATCCCCTTGCCATTGCCGGTATGTGGTGGTGGGAAACCTTGGGATCTGCCGAGACCAGGTAGTTGTAGAGGGTGTCAATGGAAAATTTTGCATCCTCGTATTTTTCAAGCCCCAGGGCTGCCATGACCTGGTTTGCCCGGAATCCTTTTACCAGGCGGTTTTTGTGTTGAAATCCCTTGACCCGGAAGGCAAGGGCATGGGTGGTCCTGGCTGTTACATTCTTTGGAAACTTTTGGGCGGCCTCCAATTGGACGCTCTTGTTAAAGGCAATATATAAAAACCGCATCTCCGGCCGTTTTTTTGTATATTCCACCAGGGTGGTGGTTTTGCCGGTACCGGCAAAGGCCATGATTTTAAGGGTATCCCCGGGCGTAAGGTCAGAGTTTATGATCTCTTTTTGTTCTTTGGTAATTTGAATCATGTGTAAAAGTGGTAAGCAACAAAAACGGCTTACCTGAGGAAAAAACCTTTTTTTTCAAGAAATGATTTCATGTGGGGCCGGGTGACCTTGCCCATGAAGTCCGCCATCTGCCGGCTCCAGGTCTGATCCTTCAGGTTGGAGTCCCGGTTTAAATAATAATCCCGGCAGGTTTGGTCATAGGCGTCCAGGCTCTTTTCCGAGGCCTTTTTTTCCAAACCAATGCCTGAAAAAGAATCTTCCCTTAGCACCAGGTCAATGGGCAGTCGGGGTTTTATACCGGGTGTCTGATCCGGATACCCCAGGCACATTCCAAATACCGGGTAGGCATTTTCCGGTATATCTAATAATTCACAAACCTTCTCAGGGTCATTTCTGATCCCGCCTATAAAGACCCCGCCAAGTCCCAGGGATTCTGCGGCCACCATCAGGTTCTGGGCCACAAGGGCAGTATCCACTGTTGCCACGACAAATTGTTCTGCCCATCCTGTTTCAGCCCCAAGTTTGTGTTGGTGGCAGGCAGATTCAAGTCGGGTAAGATCGGCACAGAAAACAAGGAAAATGGGGGCCTGTTCGACCCAGACCTGGGGTCCTGCCAGGTCTGCAATCTGTTTTCTGTTTTCTTTGTCTTTAACCCGGATAATGGTATAGGCCTGGACATGGCTGGAGGTGGCCGCACATTGTGCTGCTTTGACAATGGTTTGAAACAGGGATTCTTCAATGGGTTTGTCTATAAATTTACGGACAGACCTGTGGCTGGACAATAGGTCCATGGTCGGGTTCACTGGACATTTATTCATTGTTTGTTTTTTCTGCTGCAAGAATATGGGATCCTAATTTTTTATCGTCCCCGAAAATATGGTTCAGAATCCATTTGTTTATTTTTTTCATGAGCTCGTCAATGGCTTCTTCTGAATAGTCCTTGTGTTCTAACCTGAATTCCTTAAGGGTTTTAATAAATCCCTTGTGTTCTTTTTTGTGTGATTCCTTTTCCGGGTAATAGTAAATGTCCATGTATTCTTCTTCCAGCTTGAAGTGGTGATTGACATACATGGACAGAAAGGCGATGGCAAACCGAAATGATTCCTTATCCTGTTTGTCTGCCCGGGCTTTTCTCATTTTTACAAAAAGATCCATCAGTTCTTTGTGTTGAAAATCCTGCCATACCACACCTGTAAAGTATTTTTGATCCAGGGACATATGCATCTCCTTTAAATGGTGATTAAGACCTGATTTTTCTAAATTATCATTTTACAGCATGGGTTTCAAGAAAAGCTTGATTTCTTTTGAATGAGCGGTTTGAGCGATGCTGTCAACCCAATGGCAATGGTGCATAAAATTGCCAGAATTAAGAAAACCATTTTATAACTTGTGGTGATATCAAAAATGTATCCGGCCATGAATGGACCAATGGCCCCTCCGATTGTGCTGCTGAATATTACAATTCCAAAAAGAAGTCCATGGGATTTTGTTCCAAAAAATTTGGCGATTAATGGTGAAACCAGGGAAAAAAAGCCGCCATGGGCAAACCCGTACACTGCTGCAAATAAATAAAACATCCATAAAGTTTGTACCTTTTGCAACAAACACAATGCCAAAAATAAACATAGAAGACAGATCAACAAGGCTGGTTTTTCACCAATTTTATCACTGGCCCCGCCCATGAGAAATCTACCGGTAATACTCACCCCGCCAATTGTCGATAGAATTCCGGCGGCAACTGTTGACGGGATGTCAAGATCAATGGCATGCTGAACAATATGCATAAGAACGGTGTAAACACAAAAGAGAATAATAAAATATACAATGCAGATCGTCCATAATTGTCTGGTGCGAATCGCTTTCTTAAAATCTAACCCCTCTTCCGATTCATTCGTTTTTGATGCATGGCCGATTCCATTGTCAATGAATTGTGCTTTTTGGATAGGATCACGGACCAGAAACTGGGCAAGAAACACAACACTGGATGTGATTATAAATCCCAACACAAGAAAGGAGGTCCGCCACCCATAGTTATTGATAAGCCAGTTGATGAAAAAAGGCATGACAAACATGCCAACCCCTGTCCCAACTTTAATGAGACCACTCATCATTCCCCGTTTTTCCTTAAACCATCTGGACACGGTTGACAAAGGAATGACATCTATGCCGCCAAGTCCGGCAGCGGCAATCAGTCCGTAGAACATATACAGTTGCCATGGAGAATTTATTGTTGCCATGAGAAGAAAACCCAGTCCCAGGAGGATGCCGCAGCCACTCATGATTAGCCGGGGCCCGAATCTGTCGTTAAGATTTCCCAGAACAATACTTGAGGAACCATGGACCAGGAACCCCAATGAGGCAGCACCGGAGATGGTTGCCCTTGACCAGCCGAATTCGTTTATTAAGGGGTCAAAAAACACACCAAAACTGTTGCTGATACCCCAAACAACGGCCTGTATAAAAAAACCTGCTATAATGATGGTGTATCCATAAAAAAAGGTTGGTTTTTTTATAGTGGACAAAGTGGGATCTCCATTTTATAGGGTTATGGTATATTATTTCTGCCTAGGGACCATTAAAGTCCGGATAGTTGCAGGTTATACCTAAACTTTTTAACATAAACCATGGCAAATCGATATTGCTTTTGGCCAGGGGAGATAAATACCATTGGTAAATAAAGGATAACAGGTACAGAATTCCCCCTTTTTGACCATCACAGATTAGAATTGGAAATCAGCCCATTTTAATAATTTTACCGGCTTTTAAATGTTAATTCAGGCAAGAAGCTGCTAAACTGATGGGGCAACAAGGATTAGAAGGCAAACTAAATTAAGAAAATGAAATAAAGGGCTGGATATGCATACTAGAATTTTGGGTGATAACCACTTGGAAGTTTCTTCAATAGGTTTAGGATGCTGGGGTATGTCAAATGCCTATGGGAAGGCCGATGAGAGCGAATCCCTGGCAACAATAAATCATTGCCTTGATCTTGGGCTGAATTTTCTGGACACGGCAGATGTCTATGGTGACGGGCACAATGAGATGCTGATTGCAAAAGTATTGAAACACAGGCGGGAGGAAATTGTTGTGGGCACAAAATTTGGGTTTGCGGGTGATGAACATGGCAATGTAATGGTAAACGGCAGGCCCGCCTATGTTCAGACCTCATGTGAAAAAAGCCTTCAGCGATTGGGTATTGATGAGATTGACCTTTATTATTTTCATCGGTTGGATCCGGATGTGCCCATTGAAGAAACCGTGGGTGCGATGGCTGACCTCGTAAAACAGGGGAAGATCCGATATATAGGTTTGTCTGAAGTCTCTGCATCAACAATCAAAAGAGCATATGCTGTTCACCCCATAACGGCATTGCAATCTGAATATTCTTTGTGGCACAGGGAAGTTGAGAAAACCATTCTTCCCGTATGTAAAGAACTTAATGTTTCCCTGGTACCCTTCAGCCCATTGGGCAGAGGATTTCTCACCGGAACTATCCTGGATTCCGATGATTTTGAAGATGATGACTACCGCCGTCAAATCCCCCGCTTTGATTCCAAGGCAATGGAAAAGAACCATTCATTGATCGAAAAATTACAACAACTGGCTGAGAAAAATGGTGTTTTGCCTTCACAACTGTCATTGGCCTGGCTGTTATCCCGGGATGATTCCATTGTACCCATCCCAGGAATGAAACAAAGAAAATATGTTGTGGAAAATCTTGCTGCAGTTGCGCTGTCATTGCCAGATGAAATAATTGACGAACTGGATAATTTGAAGAAGGATGTTTATGGGGATCGTCATAACAAATATAACCTGCAATTTATTGACAATAGCTCCTAGGGCAAAACATTTCATTTTAACTGCATTTCATTGTTTTTTATCAGAAAACAGGGTAAAATTTTTAAAATTTAAATTTTCGGAGGAACTAATATGGACAATACTGATAAAAAGTACAAAGCTTATATCGATATTTTGCATGAAGAGCTTATTCCTGCTATGGGTTGTACCGAGCCTATTGCCATCGCATATGCTGCAGCCCGGGCAAGGGAAGTTCTCGGCAGTCTGCCTGACCATGTATTGATTGAAGCAAGTGACAACATTATCAAAAATGTTAAAAGCGTAGTTGTTCCCAATACGGGAAACTTAAAAGGTATTGAAGCCTCAGCCGTTGCCGGGATTGTTGCCGGCGAGGCCGGTAAAGTTCTTGAGGTTATCTCGTCGGTGGATGAAGAAGGGCAAAAAAAAATTAAAGCCTTTCTTGAAAGCCACGAGGTAAAGGTTGGAAAATCAAAAAGCAATTTGACATTTGATTTGATTGTCACTGTCCTTAGCGGGGACTCAAAGGCGTCTGTCCAGATTTCCCACTTTCATACCAATATTGTATTAATCACAAAAGATGAGGAAATTGTTTATCAGAATCAGGACTGTGATGAAATAGGATCTTCAAGTCTTACGGATCGTTCGGTTATGAATGTGAAGGATATCCTTGAATTTGCCGAAGCCGTAGAGCTTTCTTCCGTTCAGGAGGTGCTGGAGCGTCAGATTGAATATAATACAAAAATAGCTGAGGAGGGAATTAAAGGGGATTGGGGTGCAAATATCGGCTCGGTCCTGATTGAAACCTGGGGCGATGACATAAAGGTTAGGGCCAAAGCGATGGCTGCTGCCGGGTCGGACGCCAGAATGAGCGGGTGTGAGCTTCCTGTCATGATAGTTTCGGGCAGTGGCAACCAGGGGATCACAGCTTCAATTCCCGTGATCGAATATGCCAGACAATTGGATGTTGGGAAAGAAACCTTGCTTAGAGCTTTGGTTGTGTCCAATCTTGTTACCATCCATCAGAAAACAGGAATTGGAAGGCTGTCAGCATATTGCGGAGCTGTCAGCGCCGGAGTCGGGGCGGGGGCAGGCATCGCCTGGCTCCATGGAGGCAGGTTTGAAGAAGTTGCCCATACAATCGTAAATGCCCTGGCAACTGTATCCGGAATAATCTGTGATGGTGCTAAACCTTCATGTGCTGCAAAGATTGCTGCTTCCATTGAAGCTGGAATCCTAGGTTTTTATATGTACCAGAAAGGGCAGCAGTTTTACGGCGGGGACGGGATCGTAACAAAGGGTGTTGAAAATACAATCGCCAACATAGGCAGACTCGGTCGCGACGGAATGCGTGAAACCGATAAAGAGATAGTACGTATAATGATAGGAGAATGATTAATCCATTAAAGGTGATAACCGCACTATTATCCCAAGGATAATAGTATTTCATTTTTTACAATTTAGTTTATATATAAAAAAGATGGAAGATGAAATAATTACAACGTAAAGCAGGAAGAAATTTTGAAACCCAAAAATTCTGATCAGATATCCGGCTAGAAGGGGAAACAGGGCTGGAATAATATTCCCTGCTCCTACAAATCCGGTATAGATAGCTCTGTTTTCCTTTCCCGACACTTCCAGCAAAACACCATTCATTGTTATGGAAAAGATAGAATATACAATGCCGCCTAAAATAAAAATATATTTTATTTGAGCGGCATCAGTAATAAAAATTGCGCCCATGGTCATGCATAGAGACAATAATACATTGCCATAAAGCAAATATTTGTATTTTATTTTGTTTGCTGCCAATAAAATCAAGAAACTCACCAGCACAACCCCCATCACCTTAAACACTAAAAAGGTAGCTGTATCACTGCTTTGTGTTTGAAACACCTCCTTGGCATAAAGTATTAAAAAAGGAAGAAAAGAAACAGAAATCCCCTGGGTATTAACAAAGCCGAGAAAATAACCCAGCTTTGGATTGGTTTTAAGTTCAGATTTTAATACCTGGATAAATTTTTTAAAGCCGTTTATTTTTAACACAGAGGGTTCTACTTCCTTTAAATTCCAAAACCCGAGGGAGGCAATTAAAAGTGCGAATGACCCTATCATAAATGTATAGGCATAATTTAGCGGAAAATTTGAATCGCTTAAAATTTTTTTAACCAAAAAGGCTGAGAATAAAACAACAAAGCCGGCTATGATTTGTTTAACAGCCAAAAAGCTTTTACGTTTTTCTTCCAAAACCGATTTTCCCAAAATATCTGTATAGCCAATGTTGGCAAATGCACCACCAAGGGCAAAAATAGTGATGAGAAAAAATATGATCCAAATAATATTAACCGAGTGTCGGCCTTGCAAATAAAACAATATTAAACCAAGTCCCAGCAAAGAAAAAATTCTTGAATTGATTCCCAGTAAAAGATATTTTTTTTTATAGGATTTATTGCTGATATATGGAGCAAAAAATAATTGGGTAAAGCTGGATCCCCCAAGTAAAATTGCTGTCATAATACCAATGTGGACAGCTCCCCCTCCTGATTCAATCAGCATTGCCGGAATTATCGTATCCACATCCATAAACACCTGGGCAAATGCTAAAAAACTGGCGTGCCATAAAAAGGAAAAAAAATTTTGACTTGATATTTTAGGCGTTAATTTCATCTATTAAGTTTTTTTATTGCAGGTTTCATAATTCCATCCTTGATTGTAAAAATCATATATTCCCCGGATTTATTTTCCAATTCTTCATTGATGTCACTGATGTGCTTAACTAAGGTTTCAATAATTAAATCAGGGTTTTCTTCGGATACAATTACCGGAATAAAATGTGCATTTATAAGTTTGACATTTTTGCCAAACTGTGGGGAAACCAAAACATTAACCTCTTTTGCCTTTAACAGGGCAATAATGGACTGCCCCTTTTTCTTCGAGCCATGTTTGATCTTTTCATCTACATTCTTAAAGCTGTTGGAGACCTCCTGTTCAAAGCTGATTTTGTTTTCTTTTAGCTGATAGATGAAATATTTTTCAGCATCACCAAAATGGGTTTTTTGAAAAAGGCCGTCATTATTAACTGCGAATGCGAATTTTATTTTCATGGGTGTGTTCCTCAAATATTTAAGGTTACCGGCAATTTTTTTAAATATACCAGCCTTTGGCAGAAAATAATATGGTCTTCATTATATTCAGATAACTATTTATTGTTTAGGTGTTTTTAGTTAAAATAAAAAGAATGTGTACAAGGTTCCGTGAACTATAGAATTAAAAAAGTTTAGGAAAACGTGTAAAAAGGATGAAGCAAATTTATCTGAAACTGTTGATTATTTTCTCTTTTATTTTGGTGATGGGTGTTTTCTTCAGCTTTGATCTACAACAGTACCTGACTCTTGATTACCTAAAATCCCGTCATTTTTTTTATCAGCAATATTACGAACAAAATCAATTGTTAAGCCTTGGAGTTTACGTTCTTGTTCTTTTCCTGTTAACGGCATTTTCCGTTCCCGGAATTATCGTTGTCCTTTTGGCCGGCGGAGCATTGTTCGGTTTTCCGCTTACACTGCTGATCGCATCCTTTGCAGACGCACTCGGTTCAACAGCAGCTTTTTTAGCTTCACGCTATTTGTTTGGGAACAGCATATTGGCGAAAGATAAATATGCCGAGAAACTAGAGGTCATCAATAATGGAGCGGGCAATGAATGGGCTTTTTATTTGTTTTCCCTGCGTTTGATACCTTTTTTTCCATGTTTTCTAATTAATCTTTTGAT
>DAOWDR010000341.1 GCA_030638935.1 Desulfobacteraceae bacterium
ATCATGGCAACTGCCCTGGCCATGCAAATCCTAGGGGCCACCTATGTGGAATCCCTGGATACCCGGGGCACCGACGGATCCAATGTCCACCTTGTGGGTGGCCCTGAAACCCTGACCGGTTTTTTCGGGGGAATCGGCCAGCCCAATGACTATCCAATCAAATGGGCAGAGGAATTTTTAACCTATTATACCCGATACGGCATTCAGCAGGTCCTGAATGTTAATAGCGGCACCATCCTCCTTGGATATCTTCTCCACCGCCTGGGCGTGGACATCCAATTTAAAATCTCCGTATTTGTGGGCAATGACAATCCTTTTTTCATCATGTGGACCCTGATGACGGCCAAACTATTTTCACGAAGTGATAACACAACCCCCCTTGTGGGCTTTAACCTGTCCAATTCAGTGAACAACGATACCATTCTCCAGGCCAATGAAATCAGAAAACAACTGGGGCTTGAACAACAGGTCAGATTTGAGCACCATATTACGGAAACCTATAAATCCATTGTGGGCCAGCCCTATAACCGCAGGGATGAGTTAATTGAAGTTGCAAAAAAAGTTCCCAATATTTCAGCCAAACATGAAGGCGGAGAACCTGAAATCGAAGCCACCCGGGAGCACCCTTCAGATATTCTGGAATATTTCATGACCAAAAACGATATTCTGGAAAAGGATCTGATGGAGACTCTGAAGAATAGTTACCTGGACAAACATAATTCAGTCAACCTTACTGCCCAGGCCCTGATAAAATCAGGCATAGGTGTAATTGCAGCAAAAAATTTACATTAATTGTTATAAGGACCATAGACATGATTCCCTTAAGAATGAAACAATTTTTAGAGGATGTACTCCCCAAAAATTTATGGGAAAACCGGTTAATCACAGACGGCCCCTTTAGGTTCCTGGAATTTGGCCCCCTGGACGTTGACCGGCTCCAGCGTTTGGGGATTCGGGTGGATCGCCTGGGCCCCAGACTGGTTGCCTGCATGTGGAACCAGGACAGTCCTGTTCAAATCGGCGGATTCCTGGTGGTGGACAATCTGGCCATGGGTCAGCCATCCATGGGCGGCACCCGTATGCTTGAAGATATCACCCCGGATATCATTCACAACCTGGCCCGGGGCATGACCCTGAAAAATGCCGCCGCCGACCTGCCCTTTGGGGGCGGCAAATCAGGAATTGTCTGCCCGGAAAACCTGTCGGAAGAAGATCGCCACGGGGTCATACGGGGATTTGGTCAATTGCTCAAGCGATACAAGGACATTTATATCCCGGGCCCGGATGTGGGCACAAATGACGCTGACATGAAAACCTTTGCCATTGAAAACGGGTTGAACAATGTGGTGTCAAAACCCATGGACATGGGGGGCAACAGGATTGACGAACTTGGCGGGGCTGCCAATGGAGTTGTCGTTGCCACCAAGGCATTGCTGGAAAATCTGCCCAAGCTGCGGCAACTGCCCCAGTTCAAAAATATGGAGATCCCCAAGCCTGCTGACCTGGATATTCTCGTCCAGGGATTCGGGGCGGTGGGTGCCCACGTGGCAAGGATCTTCCATGAATATGACCCAAAAAACAGTCCAATCATAAAAGGGGTCAGTGATGCCACGGGCTATTTATTCAACCAGGAAGGGCTGCCCTGGCAGAGATTATTTGACATGTGGAAACAATTTGGTGCTGTCACACAAAAATATTACCACGATACTATCATGCACGGCACCCCCACAAAAATGCGGGAAATGGTCTATTCAAGTTCGGCAGACAATTTATTGACCGAGTCAGCTTTCTGCCTGGTACCGGCATCACCTGTTTTCAATTACCTGGACGTGGACCCTTCCACCCATCCATCCATGACAGTTGACCGCATGGGAAAATGGCGAATCATTGTTGAAGGGGCCAACACCTATTCCCCCAATCCGGCCAGGAAAGCCGAACGCAGGCGAATGGAACGCCATGTGTACAGGGACAAGGGGACCCTCATTGCAACCGATTATCTGGTAAATTCCGGCGGGGTGATCTATGCGGCCCACGAACGCATCATCCCCACCCCGGATCATCTGCTTATCCCGGAAAAATTACTGGGTCATCCCAAAAGCATTGAAGAATGGCTGAAAAAAAACCAAGAGGATTTTGCAGCTTTGGCTGAAAAACGGCGAAGGGTAGCCGTGGAAAAACTGGAAACCGTCATTCGCAGAAACATGGAAGAATTAATTGACGGCTTGTGCAAGGATGCGGACAGCCTTCCCTGTGAAATTGCTGAAAAGATCAGTGTGCAGCGGATAGCTTCAATGGAAAAATCCAGGAAAGCACGGGATATCATGGCCAATGCCCCCACCATTGAAGTGGACAAAAGCATTACCGACGCTGCCAATCTTCTGGTCAATACTGCTGTCTCCATCGTCAATGTGGTCTCGGAAAAGGGTAAACTCATCGGCATTGTCACCAATTGGGATATTACAAGGGCCATGGCCTCGCAAATGCCCATGGACACCCCCTTAACAAAAGTAATGACCGCCGATGTGATCACCACAGATCCCGATGCCACCATCATCGACTGTATCCGTATGCTGGAAAACCATGAAATTTCAGCCATGCCCATTGTGGAAGACAATAAGGTGGTGGGAATAATCTCCGGAGATATCCTTGCCAGACAAACACTTTTCAGACTTCTCCAGACCATGGTGTAACTATCCTTCCTTACCCGGCTTTGCCCCATCCACGGGGCAAAGCCACCAATCTATCCATCCCGCATCCTGCCAATAAACCCCATTTGGCACAAACTTTTTCATTAAAGATAATACCCTAGGCCCTCTATACCCCTTGACATTCCTCTCCAATATAAGTAATTATTCCATTAAATTTTAAACACTTGAAAAAGGAAGCATTCAACATTGACTTGTACCAAAACAACGATTATTGAAAAAATATCCGAAGAAAACGATCTAACGCCCTCCCAGGCAAAAGATACCATTGAAACCTTACTTGAAATAATCAAATCAACCCTGGTATCGGGTGAAGATATGATGATCTCAGGATTTGGTAAATTCCAGGTAAATGAAAAAGCCCAGCGCAAGGGAAGAAATCCGGCCACGGGCAAATCCATGATGCTGGGAAAAAGGCGGGTGGTTACTTTCAAATGCGCAGGGAAGTTGCGGGATAAAATCAATGGAGCAAATTAGGTGAGAGACTGGCAGGTCTATTTATTAAAATGTGCAGACCTGTCTTTGTACTGTGGTATTACCAATAATCTTAAGGCCAGAATCGACACCCATAATGCCGGTAACGGGGCGAAATATACAAGGGGAAGACTTCCGGTTGAGCTTGTTGCCAAAAGTTATGAAATGACAAAGAGCCAGGCCCTTAAGTGTGAAATGTATATTAAAAAGCTTCCAGCCCCCAAAAAAATATCCACCCTGACCACCCAAAATTTTTTTTGAATAAAAATGAACCAGATCTTACAGCCGGACAAAGCCGCTTTTATTAATTTGGCAACCATGAAAATGCCATTTGGAAAATATAAGGGACTTCGCCTGGTTGATCTTCCGGAAGCTTATCTGGTATGGTTTTCCAGGAAAGGATTTCCAGAAGGTGATTTGGGGAAAATGCTGCAAACCATGTATGAAATAAAACGCAACGGGTTGGAATACCTGTTCAATGCCCAAGCAGGTCCCAAGGACCCAAGGAGAAATAGATGAGTGCTGATGTATTTTTCATGGATCTCACCGCCACATCAAGGGAAAATATTCCCCAGAAACTTTCCCGCCTGGTAAAAAAAGCCGGAATTAATAAAATCCTGTCAAAAAATGATCTCACAGCAGTAAAAATACATTTTGGCG
Organism: Desulfobacteraceae bacterium; assembly: GCA_030638935.1. Taxonomy (GTDB): domain Bacteria; phylum Desulfobacterota; class Desulfobacteria; order Desulfobacterales; family Desulfobacteraceae; genus NBML01. Next base: position 3,840 of record DAOWDR010000341.1, read on the forward strand.
AACAGGGAAACACCTCTTTTATCCGGCCCATTTATATCAGACAATTGATCCAGACCATCCGGGGGACAAAGGCCGTCCCCTTTCTAACAGATGCCAACACCCTATATGTGGGCACCAGGTCCGATGCTGTCTCCCATATCAAAACCGCCGTTGAAAACGGTTTTTCCTACTCCTCAATGGACGGGGC
>DAOWDR010000088.1 GCA_030638935.1 Desulfobacteraceae bacterium
AATAAAATACAAGGATCGATTGAAATTCCAGGTCGATCCTATTATGATACACCCTTGTTTTAAAAATTTGTTTTAAAAATTGATAAATTATTATTAAAGGTGGGAAGTTTGAATCCATTTGATATGGCCATTATCGGCGGTGGCATTGTTGGTGTATCAACGGCCCTGACCCTAAAAACCAGGTATCCCGATGCCCGGGTGATTTTGATTGAAAAAGAAAATCGATTTGCAGCCCACCAAACCGGCCACAACTCCGGAGTGATCCATGCCGGGGTTTACTATGAGCCCGGCAGCCTTAAGGCAGATTTTTGCAAAAAAGGGGCAAAGGCCACCATGGATTTTTGCAAAACCCATAATCTGCCTTTCAGGCAATGCGGCAAGCTTTTAGTTGCAACCACACCCCTGGAAATGGAACGGATGAAAGCCCTTGAAAACCGGTGCGCAAGGAACAAGATCCATACCCGGCAAATTGATCAAAACAAATTAAACCAAATGGAACCCCATATCTTTGGCCTGGGAGCCCTGGAGGTGCCGGCCACGGGTATTACCGATTATTCCCTAATAACAGCCAAAATGGCAGAGCTGTTCAAGGCTGCAGGCGGTATTATTCAAACCGGCCGGGCCGTTACCAGGATAAAAGAAAGCCCTGACAAGGTTATCGTGTACACAGGCCTAAAGAAAATCACTGCCCGGCACCTCATTGTCTGTGGCGGGCTTATGGCAGACAGGCTGGCCCGGATGATGGAGATAAAAATTGATTTTATGATCCTTCCATTTCGGGGGGAATATTTTTGCCTTCCCCAGCAAATGTCAAAAATTGTTTCCCATCTTATTTATCCCATTCCCGACCCGGCCCTGCCCTTTCTCGGCGTTCATTTAACCCCAATGATTGACGGAAGCGTCACAGTCGGCCCCAACGCTGTCATGGGATTTAAGCGTGAAGGATACGGCAAATTTAATTTTAATTTTTTCGATACTGCTCAGATGCTTGCCTTCCCCGGGTTCTGGAAGGTAATTGGTCGGCACCTGGGGTCCGGAATAAAGGAATGGATAGACGCTGCCTATAAACCCGGATATTTAAACCGGATTAGAAAATACTGCCCACTGACCCTGGGAGATTTAAACCCTTATCCAGCCGGTATCCGGGCCCAGGCCGTGGAAAAAGACGGCAGCCTGGTCCATGATTTTCTATTTGCCCAGACCAATCGGTCACTGCATGTGTGCAATGCGCCTTCTCCCGCTGCCACATCTGCCATCCCAATTGGGGAATATCTTTGCGACCAGGCAAAAATAAAATTCAACCTTTAACCAGATGAAAGGACAATTAATGAGAGGCGAAAAATCAAGCCGCCTCAACCATAAAATCAACATGAATAGCATCATAGGGAAAGATGATCCTGCCCTTATCGGTTTTCTGTAATATCCCGGCATCCAATAAAACATGTACATCTCTATGTACGGCCTTCACATCCCTTTTGAGCATCCTGGATACCTCTCTAATCGACACGGGGGCAACGCCGGTCATTGCTTTGAGTAAGTCCCATCGTTTCCCAGAAAATGTCTTAAATAGAAGTTCAGGGGATTCAAAGGATATGAATTCTCCTTGCGGTTTACCTTCTGATGCAGCGATGATGCGGTTATTTATATTTTTCCGGGAAGATACCCCTAATGTTACGGTTTTCATATTAAACCCTCCTGTTATCTACGTCCACCCAGAAGTCTTTGAGTAGATCTTCTATTGATTTGAAAGCATATGGTTGCTCGTTGCCTTCTATGTGTTTATGATCACCCTTGTCGGCTTCATTGTCATACCGCAAGACACACTCATTGTTAACCACCAATGCAAGTCGATATTTAAAGCCATGACTACTGCCATGGACGGGTGGAGACACAAACCATATAACAATCTCAGCAAAAATGTTTTCCGAAAGAATTATTCGTTCTTTGAGCATCAATTCAGCATTCATGATGAAAATTATACCAAGACATTTTAGTGTTGTCAATATGTCCAACACCAAAAACATCAGGTCAGAGCAGGCTTTTAAGCTTACTCCTGCCCACAGAACCGCACCTACGGGTCCGTATACTACTCTCCATGTAATTTTAATCCATTGATTGAGTTAAAAGCAGTGCGGGTGTTATTCCTGCAAATTGATCTGGATCAATTCAATTGCCAATTGTATGGTATATTATCCAGGCAGATAAAATTAAATTAACCCCTTAGGGAGACAATAATATGAAAGATAAAAAAGAATTGCTTAAAAACATACCCTTTTCCAAGGCAATAAATATAAATGAATTGGTGGATTATGAAGAAGGACGGGTGGTCAGCAGGACCCTTTCCAGCAAATCACATGTCAATATCACTTTGTTTGCATTTGACAAGGGAGAAGAAATTTCTGCCCACACCTCCCCGGGTGATGCAATGATCCAGGTTTTGGACGGACAGGCCCTGATTAATATTGACGGAGAAAAAATCGATGCCACCGCTGGTCAGGTAGTTGTCATGCCTGCCAATGTTCCCCACTCGGTCTTTGCTGCCAGCCGGTTTAAGATGTTGCTCACCGTGGTCAAGCAGCCTGTTGAAATCAATGGGATGGAAAAATTCTCTTAATTTTTGGACATCTTTTTCCACCGGTACCGAAAGGTGTGGTGGTTCATGTTTAATAATTTGGCAGCACGGCTCTCATTGCCCCGTGACCTTTCCATGGCCAGGGACATATATTCCTTTTCAATGCCTGACAGAAGATCGTTTAAATGCACCCCTTCTTCCGGCAGGCTTGGGGTTTGAAGCAAAGCCGTTTTTGGGGAAACAGGGTGACTTGGATCACTGCCCCCTTTGGGGCTCAATCCCATTTCCGCCACGCAGACCAGCTGGTTCCTGGCCACCAGCACACTTCTTTCAATGATATTTTTCAATTCCCGGACATTGCCGGTAAATTCATGGGTTTCAAGAAGGGTCTGGGCTTGTTGTGAAATCCCCTTTATTTTTTTATTAAATTTTATATTAAATTCATGGAGAAAATGCTTGGCCAGGGGAATAATATCATCGGGCCGCTCATTTAAAGAAGGTATTTTTGCCTTTACCACACAAAGCCTGAAATAGAGGTCTTTTCTGAATTTTTCTTTTTCCACAAACAGAGCCAGATCCTTATTGGTGGCCGATACCACCCGGGTATGGACCTTATATTTTTTGGTTCCTCCTACCTTGTAGAACTCGCCGTTTTCAAGGAACCTCAAAAGTTTGGCCTGGCCAGCCGGACTTAAGTCCGCCACCTCGTCCAGAAACAGGGTTCCCTGGTCTGCCTCTTCAATAAATCCTCTTTTCCCCTGTTGTTTGGCTCCGGAAAAAGCCCCGGGTTCATACCCGAACAACTCAGACTCTATCAAATCTTCGGGAAAGGCAGAACAATTGACAGCCACAAAGGGTCCCTGAAATACCGGACTTCTGGCATGGATGGCCTTGGCAATCAACTCCTTTCCCGTACCCGTCTCCCCCAGGATCATGATGGGGGTATCCCGGCTTTTGGACACCATATTAATAAAATCCATGACGTTTTGAATATTCTTGCTTTCCCCTATAAAACAGGGTTCATTTTCCTTGAGAAACTTTTCCTGGAGTACCTGGACTTCCTTAATAAGAGCTATGGATGAGACAGCCTTTTTGATGGTCAGCTCCAGAATATCCGGATTAATAGGCTTTAGGATAAAATCAAAGGCTCCCATCTTCATAGAGGCGATGACCATATTTATATCCTCATAGGCCGTAATCATGATCACAGGCGAATTGCTAGCCCGGACCTTAAAAATTTCAAGGGCCTCTATACCACTCATCACCGGCAAACCAATGTCC
>DAOWDR010000097.1 GCA_030638935.1 Desulfobacteraceae bacterium
AAATGCTGCAACAAGGCAGGTCTTGAAGTCTGTGACGTGGTTCTGGAATCTCTGGCCTCGGGCCAGGCAGTGCTCACCAATGAAGAAAAAGAACTGGGGTGTATGCTGGCGGATATGGGCGGAGGCACCACAGACCTTGCCCTGTTCAAGGACAACAATGTCAAATTTATTTACGAACTGACGGTTGGCGGCCATAACCTGACCAATGATATTTCCATAGGGCTTAGAACCCCTTTGCCCGAAGCTGAAAAAATTAAAATCGAACATGGCACCTGCGTGCCCCAGAATGTGAGATCAGGCGCCACCATAGAAGTACCTGCAGTGGGCGGAAGGGCGCCTAAAAAACTATCCAAGGGAATTCTGGCTGAAATTCTTGAACCCAGGGTGGATGAAATTTTTTCTCTGTTAAAAAAAGAGATCTTCTCCAACGGGCTTGAAAATTCCTTTCCAGCCGGATTTGTCCTGACAGGCGGCAGTGTGGTCCTGGACGGTATATCGGAAATTGCCGAATCGGTTTTTAACGTACCGGTTAGAATCGGCGAGCCCAATAACATAGGTGGATTAAAGGATATTGTAAAAAATCCAGCCTATGCCACAGGTGTTGGTCTTGTGATTTTCGGCAGCGATGCAAGCTGCAAAATTGATTTTAAAGAAACAGATGCACATGGTTTAAATACCATATTAAATAGAATGAAACAGTGGTTTAAAGATATCATATAACTTTAGGGAGGTGGATATGACTTTTTCTTATGTAGAGAGTGACAATTCGGCAAAAATTAAGGTTATCGGTGTTGGCGGAGCCGGTGGCAATGCTGTAAACAACATGATCGATGCAAAACTTAAGGGGGTTAAATTCATTGTTGCCAATACCGATGCCCAGGCCCTTGAAACATCCAAGGCAGAAATAAAAATCCAACTGGGAACAGAACTGACCCAGGGGTTGGGCGCCGGTGCCAATCCCAACACAGGCAGGGAAGCTGCCTTGGAAAGCATGGATGAAATCAGAGAGTCGCTGCAAGACAGTCACATGGTTTTTATCACCGCAGGGTTTGGTGGTGGAACCGGTACTGGAGCTGCCCCCATCATTGCAGAAATCTGTAAAGAATTAGGGATTCTCACCGTGGCAGTTGCATCCAAGCCCTTTTCCTTTGAAGGCAAAAAAAGGGAGAGACAAGCCCTGGATGGACTGGATAAACTCCATGGGATTACAGACACCGTTATCACCATCCCCAATGACAGACTCCGGGGCATTGCGCCCAAGGGCGCCAGGATGGTGGACATGTTTATCAAAGCCGATGAAATCCTTCACCATTCCGTCAAGGGAATTACAGATTTGATCATGATGCCGGGACATGTCAACCTGGACTTTGCCGATGTAAAAACCACCATGCAAAAGGCAGGTAAAGCGATCATGGGCATCGGGATTGCGTCCGGTGAAAACCGGGCCATTGAGGCGGCTGAAAAAGCCATTTCCCATCCCCTGCTGGAAGATATTTCCATTTCAGGCGCCAAGGGAGTTCTCATGAACATCACCTCCAGCTCCGATTTGACCCTGGACGAAATGACCGAAGCCTCGGACCGGATCCACCAGGAAGTAGGAGATGATGCCGAGATCATCTGGGGACAGACCTTTGATGATGAGCTGGGAGATGAAATGCGGATCACTGTTATTGCCACTGGTATTGGCATGGAAGAACCCCTGGCGGAAAATATGCATAGGTTTGATCCCAAAGCCCAGGCTGTTGCTCCGGCAACAGCCCAGGCAACCGCCCAAGCAGCCCCGGTTTATTCCCAGCCCTCCTACGCAGGTGCCATGGAAGCTGCCATGCCAATGGGAGCAGCCCAGGCCCAGGCACCCATTGCCAGGGGGCAAGTCAGAACCCCCACCCAGGAAGAACTTGCCAATTGGAACGAGTTTGACAACCCGGTCCGGGTTACCCAAAAACGTGTTGTCGGCGATGAAGCCATGGTCAATGATTACCCGCCCATGGCATTTGATAATGACGATCTGGAGGTACCCACATTTTTAAGAAGAAAAGCTGACTGATAAATGAAGAAACGGCTTAAACAGCCCCAAAAATATGGTTCAGCCAGAAGGCATAGATCGAATCAAACCCGACCTGCTGAACCGACTTCCTTGGATCAAGAAGACGGGGTTATTATAAAACGGGGTAAAGGGCTGATCAAAGCAGCCCTTGTCTACCCCAACAGCTACAAGGCAGGCATGTCAAGCCTTGGATTCCAGACTGTATACCGGCTGGCAAATGAGGTGGAAACCATTGCCTGCGAGCGGGTATTCTTACCGGACCCACGGCAAAAAGCCAGGGCCATCAAAAGCCTTGAGACCGGTTTAAGCCTTGATAAATTTGATATTATTTTATTTTCGATCTCATTTGAGAACGACTTTTTACATCTTGTCCAACTCCTGAAAGAAACGGGCATCCCCCTGCGATCATCCGATCGAAACCACATCCACCCCCTGGTGGTTGCGGGGGGAGTTGCCTGTTTTTTAAATCCGGAACCAATTGCCCCGTTCATGGATCTTTTCCTGCTCGGGGAAGCAGAATGTCTGCTGGACATTTTTTTTGAACAATTCCAAAAAACCGAAGACAGGGCAACCCTTCTTTCCACCATAGAAGCCAAGCTGCCCGGTGCCTACGTTCCTTCCCAACACCTGCCAATTCTCTATTCCAACCAAAAAAATCCTTCCAATTCTCTCCCTGCCAAAATTCAGGTGCAATACCTTGATACCCTTGACCGGGTAAAGACCACCACCACCATCATGACTTGTCAAACAGCCTTTAAGGAGACCTTTCTCATAGAAACCCTGAAGGGCTGCCCCCATGGATGCCGCTTCTGCACGGCAGGATTTATCTACCGACCGCCCCGAATCTACCCTAAAGAAACCATTTACAAGGCCATAGATGAGGCAAAAGACCGAACTAAAAAAATAGGACTGGTCAGTTCCGCCATCCTGGACCATCCTGATATCCATCCCATCTGTAAATATGCCAGAGACCGTGACCTGAAACTCTCTTTTTCTTCCCTCAGGGCAGATAAGCTCAATGATCAGATCATCCAAATCCTGGCAGATTCCGGAGTGAAGACAGCCACCATTGCCCCGGAAGCAGGATCACAGCGGATGAGAAATATTATCAACAAAAAAATTACATCCAAAGAAATTCTTTCTGCCGCAGAAAGGCTTGTGGATAAAGGAATTATCAATTTAAAACTATATTTTATGATTGGCCTTCCCTTTGAGACTGACCAGGATGTTGAAGAAATTGTTTCCCTGACCCTGGCCATAAAAGCGGTCTTTTTGGAGGTATCCAAAAAGAAGAAAAAAATCGGCACCATCACCCTGAGCATCAACCCTTTTATTCCCAAGCCCTGCACCCCCTTCCAATGGTCAGCCATGACCCTGGAACCAGTATTAAAAAACAGGGTGAATATCATCCGCCAGGGCTTAAAAAAGACCGCCAATATTACCTTGAATTTTGAATCCCTGAGAGAGGCTAAGCGCCATGCACTGCTCTCACTTGGAGACCGGAACACGGCAGATATCATTGAAGAGGCAGCAGAAGTTGGCTGGACCCGGGCCATGAAAATAAACAAAGACTATTGTGATATGGTAATTTACCAGGAAAAACCCAGGCCTCCGGGGAACTCTTTGCAAATTCCCCTGCCCTGGAACATTTTGCACCATAGGGTTAGTGATGATTTTCTTTCTAAAGAATTTGAAAAGGCGAAGCAAGAAAAAAAATCAGCCTCCTGCCCCATGGAGGATTGCAGCCTCTGCCAAATCTGCATCTCCTCCTGATACATTTCTTAAAATCGGCCCATCTTACATCTCTGAGATAACCTTTCCTAACCGGCGGATTGCAGGCCTTGCCGCTTCTGACCAATTAGCTGCATTGAGCCGGATGAAGTGGCTGTACTGACGGCTGGCGGAGAATAGATGGCCCGGAGTGATGGCAATCCCTTTTTTTAATGCGATTTTGTAAAGGGCAAGGGCATCTATGTTATCCGGCAGTTCGATCCAGAGCAGATATCCGCCGCCTGGGTCGGTGACCCGGATATTAGGAGGAAAATGCCGGATCACGGCGCTCCTAAGTTCTCCCACCCGCTGTTGATAAATCCGGCGGATACGCCGCAGGTGCTGAAGATAACTGCCTTCGGCCATAAATGAAGCAACAGCAGCCTGGGGCAGGGTGGCCGTGGCAAGATTGGCACTGAACTTCAGCCATTCCAGGGTGGACCGGTAACGGCCCGGTGCTGCCCATCCCACCCTGAGTCCCGGGGACAGAGTTTTTGAAAAAGAACCGCACCAGAGGACATTGCCCTGGGTGTCAAAGGCCCTGGCAGACAAAGGCCTTTTGTCTGCAAAGTGCATATCTCCAAAAATATCGTTTTCAATCAAAGGAATTTGTTTGCGGGCAAGCAGGCTGACAAGGGCCTTTTTTTCCAGGTCAGGGATACAACTGCCCAGGGGATTGTTAAAATTTGAGATCACAATACAGGCGGATACGCTATGGTTATCCAGGGCAAATTGCAATGCCTCAATGCTGATGCCCTTCCTTGGATGGGTCGGGATTTCCAATGCCTTGAGTCCCAGATTTTCCAGGTATTGAAATACATCAAAGCAGATGGGAGACTCCACAGCAACCGTATCACCTGGCCTGCATACCGCCTTTAAACTCAGATACATGGCCTCCCCGCACCCGGCCGTGATAATTATTTCCTCTGCATCAAGGCTGAGACCCGCAGCCACTGCATGCCGGGCAATCTGCTGCCTGAGATTCAAATTACCGGCAGGGGGAAGGTACACCCCTGCATTATCCCCCATACGCCTGGCTGAACCTGCCATCAGCCGGTTCAAATGGCGGGTGGCAGAGAGTGCCGGATCAGGGTGGGCTGCACCCAGCTGAACCAGGGCCGGGTTCATGGTATCCCTGAGAATAATCATTGTGATCAGTTCCCGCATGCCAACATCAGCAGGATCGGGTTCAGGATCTGATTGTGCAGGTTCTGGCGGGGCATTGGGCGAACGGGTGGTGACATAAAACCCGGACCTGGGTCTGGGAACCAGAAAACCCTGGGCCTCAAGAAGGTAATAGGCCCTGAGTATTGTGCTGATACTGACCTTCCACTGTCGGCTCAGTTTTCTCACAGAGGGTGCTGCACTGCCCGGGCTGAACACCCCTTCCGTGATCAGTCGCATGATCCGGTCCGCCACCTGCTGGTACTTTGGAATTCTTCCCATATCAACCTTTCTTTTTGCTCTCTTGAACCTGATATTTTATCAGAACCAGTACAATTATATTGGTTTAAAACCAGTACAATTATTAATTTATCATAATTGTATCCATTACAAAATTACTTTTTTGTGGCTGTTATCTTTTTTCCACAAATGAGATAAAGAAAGAAGAGGACCGGAAGGTTCATCTGACACAATTTAAAACCGGCCGATAAAGGCAGAAAGGAAGTTAACTATGATGGGAAAACAAACTGCAGTGATGATGCTGGTGGTCACAGCCTTTTTCTGGAGCACCAGCGGAATACTCATCAAGCTGGTAAATCTTCCGCCCCTGGCCATTGCCGGATGGCGCAGCCTGATTGCAGGGGTAACCGTACTTGTGTTGTGCCGGTCATCGATCCGGGTTTCCTGGGACAAAAATACCCTGGCTGCCGCCGCTTGCATGGGACTTTTTTCCATTTGTTTTGTGGGCGCCACTAAATTGGGAGTAGCTGCCAATGCCATTGTGCTGCAATATGCTGCATCCGCATATGTGGCTGTCCTGGCTCCTCGCCTTTTGGGGGAACCCACAAGTCTGCGGGATTGGTTTTCGCTGATTTTTGTGGTGGCGGGTATCGGCCTTTTTTTCTATGATGCCCTTGCCCTGGACAGTGTTTTCAGCCTGGTGTTAGGGATTGCAGGCTCAGTGTTTTGGGCGGGAACGGTAATTTTTCTGCGGCGGGTAAGGGAACAATCAACTGCCTGGCCCATTGTCCTGGGAAGCTTCATGGCTGCAGGCCTCTGCCTGCCGTTCATGTTCAGCCAGAGCCCCTCACCTTTGGACTGGGCAGGGCTGTTTGGACTTGGGATTGTCTCCCTTGGCTTAGGCTATGCCGTCTATTCCGTTGCCATCCGTTATGTCACTGCTTTGGAGGGGGTATTGATATGTTCTGTGGAACCTTTGATCAATCCATTGTGGGTATTCCTGGGGACTGCTGAACTGCCCGGCCCCATGGCTTTAACCGGCGCCGGCCTTGTCCTGGCCGCAGTGACGGTCCGGGGAATCCTTGCTGCCAAAGACCAGGGGAAAAAATACTATTCAATTGATCAGGGAGAGCTATTTGTCGAAAACTTTGACCAAGTGACCAGTTCCGGGAACGGCAAATGATAAAATTTAATTATGCGCCCAAGCAGGAAGTGAATCTTTTAAACAATTCTTTGGAAAATTTCCCCCGCATAACTTCTTCTTTGATGAGACTTAAGGTAGCAAATGGTTTTTTAACTTTTCTAAAGGCTTTCCCCCTGTAGGTAAGGGATTCATAGCTATCGATGAGGCCTATTAGCTGACTGTATGATGCCAGACGGGTCAACCCGTTGGGGTAGCCGCTGCCATCAATGCGTTCATGATGTTCCAAGGCTACCTTTGGAATAGCCATATCAAAATCAGTGCTTTGAATAATCATGCCATGACCCATCTCTGGGTGGGTGGTATAGATTTTGAATTGCTTGTCAGTAAGGCGCTTGCTCGTTTCGATGATGGTCTTATCGATTTGTGAGCAGCCCACATCGTGGATCAGTGCTGCCATGGCCAGTTGCCTGGTATCAGATTCGGAAAAGTTATGAAAAAAACAAAACTGGAGGGTCAGGGCCGTTACATTTACGGTATGCTTAACCAGTATGGAAGAATTGGATTCAATTTTTCTCAAATATTCCATGGCCCCATTATCATTATGGTACCTGCCCAGAAGGATATCAAGGGTTTCCGGAAGGGCAGTCATATTTTTTTCCTGTCCCGGAGCCAAGGCCTCTTCGACGATAAATTCCAATGTTTCCCGAACTTCTTTGAGTTTTCCTTGGGCTATTTTTTTTTCAAAATCTTTATTCAAGGCAGCGATGAGTTCTGCCATGGCCGTTTCCCTGTCTGCATCAAAAATGTACAAATCCGGATATTTGGTTTTTTTCAGCCTTGCTTCATCAAGGCGATCCCCCTTTTTTTTGTAAAGGGAGTATTCTCCATTTTGGGTCTGATAATAAAACGGGATGCTTTTAAATAAAGATACTTGGGATTTTTTCACTAGGATATATTCTGCCATGACACTAAACCTTAAAGTATTTGCTCCCGATCATCATTATCCCATATGGAAACCACCTCACTATCAGTAAGATTTTTTTCCTGATAACAAAAAAAGAATAGTTTCCCCATGGATTGATATACAAGGTGCATTATATGCCCTTAATCAATTTTTATGTCAATCCGAAATCTGATAACCGGACCAATAGGTATTGGATTGATTTTGTCAATAACAGTATAAAGGCAATTTAAAATTTTCCTTGAGTATATTTATAATTAATTCTATAAGATATTTTGAATTTTGTTAAAGAATTTTTTGATGATTTCCGTGTGAGGGGTCGTCTTATTGTATAAACATGATTACAACATTTAGGAGGTTTTATGTCAACTTTGGTATTTGGTCACAAAAACCCAGATACAGATTCGGTTTGTGCTGCAATTGCACTGGCTGATCTTAAGAAAAAACTTGGTGAAGATATTGCACCCGCAATGCAGGGTGCACTCAATCCAGAATCTACCTTTGTTCTTGAAAAATTCGGCGTGGCTGCCCCTGAGGTCGTTACTGCCTATGCAGGCAAAGATGTATACCTTGTGGATCATTCAGACCTTACCCAGAGCGCCGACGATCTGGGTGAAGCCAATATACTCGGAATTGTAGACCATCACAAATTAGGTGATGTAACCACGGGACAGCCACTTGAGTGCTGGATATGGCCTGTTGGCTGTACCTGCACCGTTATAGCTTCCATGTACAAATACTTTGGAATTGAAATTCCAAAAGATATTGCCGGCATCATGCTCTGCGCCATCCTGTCGGATACTGTTATCTTCAAATCTGCAACTTGCACAGATTCCGACAAAAAAATCTGTGCCGAGTTGTCTGAGATTTGTGGTGAAAGTGATCTGGATACCCTTGGTATTGAAATGTTCAAGGTTAAATCAGCCGTTGAAGGAACCCCCATCCGCGAACTGGTTTTCCGTGATTACAAAGATTTCAACATGAACGGTAATGGAGTTGGCGTAGGTCAGCTTGAACTGGTCGATCTTTCCATTGTTGACGGCATCAAAGCAGACCTTGAAAAAGACATTGCCGATCTGAAAGCAGAAAAAGGACATCACAGTGTACTCCTCATGCTGACCGACATCATGAAGGAAGGTACTGAACTTCTTGTTGCATCCGATGACGAATCTATTGTTGAAAAAGCATTCGGTGTTAAACCTGTTGATGGAAAAGCATGGCTTCCCGGCATCATGAGCCGTAAAAAACAAATCGTACCCTTTCTTGAAAAAATATTTGGATAGAAAAAATATTTTGTAAACAAGATAAGACCTAAAAAAGGGGGCTGGAAAAAAAATTTCCAGCCCCTTTTTTATATCTTAAAATTTTTATCGGAAAATCAAGTCGACTCCTGGCCTCGTAAAAAGAGCGGGAGTTACAGCCAGGGTCTAAATCTCTTTTATCAGACCTTTTCCATGGGGTTGAACACATTTCTTAATTTTTCAGACAGCATGGCAACATCAAAGGGCTTGAGGATAAAATCATCACACCCTTTTTCCATCATGAGTTTGAGTTCTTCTTCTCTGCTGAAACCCGAGGAAACCAACACCCGGGTGTCCGGTCGGATTCTCCTAATCACATCATAGGTCTCCAGCCCGTTCATCCCGGGCATGACCATATCCAGTATCACAAGTTCTATTTTGTCCCCATCTTTTTCCATAATTTTAATGGCTTCCATACCACTGGATGCGACCTGGACCTCGTACCCTAAAGTTTCAAGCATATCAAAGCAGACCTCTATCACACCTTTCTCATCATCCACCAATAAAATCCTGCCCTTTCCAGTGATAATTTTCTCATCATCTTCAACATAGGGGACGGTTTCAATTCGACTAGCCTCAGCAGGCAGAAAAAACATGAAAGAGCTGCCTCGGCCAGGGGTGCTGTCTACCTTAAAAGCACCTTTATGGCTGTTAATAATGCCGTAGGCTGTTGCAAGGCCCAATCCGGTCCCCTGCCCTCTCTCTTTTGTGGTAAAAAACGGATCAAATATTCTGGACATGGTTTCTTTGTCCATGCCGGTGCCGGTATCAGTCACTGTTATTTTTACAAATGCCCCAGCCTCTTCAAACCCGAATTCATCGATCCTGGATTCCTCTATCAAAATATTTTCCGATTTGATATTTATTTTCCCACCCTGGGGCATGGCCTGCCATGCATTGACAAAAAGATTCATCAATACCTGCTTGATTTGGCCCTCATCCACAACTGTTCCCCAAAGTTTTTTCTCCAGGTTTTGGCTGATGACGATATCTTTTTTGGTCCTGCCAAACATCTTGCCGGACATTTTTAACAAATAGTTAAGGTTGATCCTGCAGGTTTCATGGCAACTTTTCTGGGCAAATCCAAGAAGATGCCTTGCCATTTCAGCTCCGTTTGACACGTATTCGTCAATATTTGCCAGCCGTTTGAACTCCTCGCTTTTCTTATCAAATCCGCTTTTTACCAGGGAGGCATATCCCTGGATACCCATGAGTATATTGTTAAAATCATGGGCAATTCCCCCGGCAAGGGTTCCGATGGCCTCCATTTTCTGGGCCTGGCGCAACTGTGCCTCAAGATTAAACCGCTCGGTCACATCCCTGGCCACGGCATAGATCCCGTTTCTCTCTTTTTTGTTATCACTGGCAGGCAGGTGCATGGGAGAGGCCTTTAATTCCATAAAAGCATAATTGCTATTAGGATCATAATGGGATAAATTTTGACTGGCCTTTTTAAATCTTAAATCCATTTCATGCCCACCTGGCCCTCCCTGGGCAAAGGCCCCGGAGGCAATCAAGTCCCTGACTTTTGCCTTGTCGTCCTTATGGACCAGATCTTCAAACTGACTTTTGATCAGCGCTTCCCGTGAAAATCCCAATACCTTTTCAAACTGATCATTCACAAAGATAAATGATCCCTTTGTATCCAAAGTAAAGACAAGGTCAGGAGAATTGTCGACCATATATTTATATTTTCTTTCCGAGGCTTCAAGACGGGCTGATACCGCTTTTTTATCTGCCATAAGATTGCTCTGGGCAAGGGCATTTTTTACGGTTTTTATTAAATCAGCATATTCAAAGGGTTTTTTCAGATAATCCCATGCCCCTTTTTTCAGGGCCTTTACAGCAGATTCCACAGATGCAAACCCTGTCATGATGATAATAAGCACATCACCATCCAGGCCAAAAATATGTTCCATAACCTCATACCCGTTCATACCGGGCATGCTGATATCAAGCAAAACCAAATCAAACCGCTGTTGCTCAAACAATGCAACAGCTTGGGAACCATCATGGGCACCCGTCACCTCAAACCCTTCCCTCTTCAGGCATTGGGCAATATTATCAACGATCCTTCTTTCATCATCAACAACTAGTATCTGTTCAGGTCTCATATATTTTTCCGACACTCAATGTTATCTGCCAGACCGCTTGTCATTTTTTTAAGACAACCCGGGCTTTTCATAGCAGAGAAGCCCGCATTGCAGGCACCTGTTCGCCTCTTCCTGGGCAATATCCGATGAAAAACCAGTTGAAAATTTATCTTTTCTTTCCTCTCTGGAAGCTGCTATTTCGAGGATATTCCGGGGGGTAGGCGGCACATGGTTCAGTAAATGAACATCCTGAAGAACCGATAATTTGGTTATCATTTTGACCGGATTTTGAAATTCAATACCGTATATCAGATGATGAATTGCAGCGGCTGCCTGCCTGCCGCCATTTATGGCAGCAACAGCAGAAGAGTATTCAGATATTACATCCTGTTTTGACAACAGCCCAAACTCCCTGTTTGCATCTGGTTTTTTCTGCAGTTCAACACCTTCCCATCTTAAGGGCTCTTTGGTATCAAGGCCCTTGTTTTCTAACTGTTCATCATTTTCCTGGGCTTCATCTCCCTGGGCTTCATCTCTCAAAGGAATAAACACCAATTCCGGGAACCGTCCCGAGCCAATGATCAGCGTGTCTGTATCAATAGCATGTTTCACGCCTGTGTCAAGTTCAATATATTCGATTCCGGTCAAAGACTGATCTTTTCCCATCACCCTGGTGATACCGGTATTATAAATAATGGTAGCCCCTTCTTTGGCCAGTTTTTCAATCCCCTCCTGGTCAAAGGAAGAATCCTTGGTTGCTTTCCGGGAAACAACAACAATATTTTCCGCACCTTTTGATTTAAGAATCTTCACTGCATCTGGAAGCCTGATGCCGCCACCTGCGATAACCACCTTTTTTTTGCAATCCACCAGAATTTTTTCATCGGAACCGCTTCTAAGCAGGTCAATAAGTAGATATGCCCCTGGAAATACAGTGGCTGCAGTATTCACCCCACCCCTGGCAAGACGGGAGTCCCAGCCGCCTGTTGCTGTAAACACTGCGTCAAAACCTTTTTCAAGCAATTGAGGTATGGTGAAATCCTTCCCCGCTTCCTGGCTGGTTTTAATTTGAACGCCCATGTCGGTAATTCCCTGGATATCCCAGTCCAGGACATCCAGGGACAGGCGCTCCCTTGCAATGGCAACCCGCAGGATACCCCCCAGTCTATCGGTTGTTTCAAAGACCGTGGGCTCATGACCTAGTCTGGCACTAAAATAAGCGGCAGACAGTCCTTCAACCCCGCCACCTATCACTGCAATTTTTTTACCCGAAGCCGGTGCCTTATATGGATGAATACGCTTATCCTGATTCATTTCATAATCACAGACAAAACGTTTCAAATTATTAATGGCAACGGATTCATCCTGGAGATTCCTGCGGCAATTAAACTCACACAGGGCCGGACAGATCCTGGAGATAACCGTTGGAAACGGCATTCTTTCTTTTATAACCTGGAGTGATCCATGATAATCCCCCTCCCTGATCAGCCGTATATACTCCTTAACATCTATACCCGAAGGGCAGGCCCGCTGGCAGGGGGTAACACAGTCTTCCTTTGTATACTCGCGTATGATTCTCCGGGTCACAGATGTGAGCCGGATGATATTTTTCGGACAAATTTTTTCGCAGGCACCGCAGCCTGTACACTTTTCCTGGTCCACCTTGGGAAGCCCGTCTTCTCCCATTGAAAGGGCACCGAACTGGCAGGCCGTCACACAGGTCCCAAGACCTAAACATCCGATTCTGCAAACCTTCATCCCGCCCATGAGCATGGCCGCTGCCCGGCAATCCCGGACACCGTGGTAAATATAATTTAAGTCTGCATCTGCATTGCCATAATAACATCCCGGCCCTGCAAATTCCGGTTCTTTGTCAGACACGGAAACGCCCATAATAGCTGCAATGGCCATGGCCACATCTTCTCCTGCCGCCACACAGGAATTCACATCTGACAATCCGTCAACAACAGCCTGGGCATTGGCATTACAACCGGGAAATCCACACCCCCCGCAATTGGCCCCGGGCAGCACATCATCAATTGCAACCACTTTCGGATCCTCATACACATAAAACGCCTTTGATGCAATCACCAGAACCGTGCCGATAGCAATTCCCAATCCACCCATCATTAAAATCGATTGAAACATTTCTATATCCTTATGGTATACAATTATCTATTAGCGATTTTCACCTATAAATTATCCACTACTGTATAACCACCAGCAAAATAAAAAGTCAACAATATCAATAAAATTTATTTTTATCTGTCACATTGACAATAGATAGCTGATACGATAGTTAATTACACGTTGTCCGGGGCAAATAAGTGAAAATGTTATAAAATAAATCCTAGGAAGAAATCATGGAAAAGAATATTATAACAATAAATGAAAATATACTGGCCTTTGAACCTGGTGAAACAATTCTTGAGGTGGCCCAACGGAATAAAATTGATATTCCGACCCTCTGCCATCTAAAAAACACCATCCCAACCAATACCTGTAAAATATGTCTTGTGGAAATAAAAGACAAATCAGATCTTGTGGAATCCTGTGTGACCAAGGCCACCATTGGCATGGTTATCTTTTCCGAATCCCCCAGGGTTGTGGAAGCCCGCAGGGAAAACATCAGCCGCATGCTGGCATCGGGTAACCACAATTGTGCCATTCGTGATTTTGATACCGTTGACTGGACCTGTTTTCAATTGGGAGTATTAGATGATGACGGCAAAGACGATCTCTGCCCGGTGTGGGGAGATTGCGAACTCCAGGATCTTGCCTACCGCTACCAGGTCAAAACAAAGGGCATGCCCCTGGTTGGATGCCAATATGAAAAAGAAAGGGTCAATCCCTTTATCATCCGGGATTTTTCCAGATGTATCCTGTGCGGCCGTTGCGTAAAGGCCTGTCGTGAAATCCAGGTGAACAATGCAATTGAATTCGGATATGCAGGCAAGGACCTTAAAATCATTGCCAAAGACGATGCCATGCTGAAAGATTCTGATTGCGTATTCTGCGGAGAATGCCTCCAGGCTTGCCCCGTGGGCGCCTTGGTTCCGGATAAAACATTTCGGGATGATCGGTTTAAAAATACCCATAAA
>DAOWDR010000091.1 GCA_030638935.1 Desulfobacteraceae bacterium
ACAAGGAATTTGGCATGGCTGCCATCAGCCATGGGGCTGACGCCGTATACATCGGGGCCGGCCGATTCGGCGCACGGGCCGCGGCCGGTAACCCGGTTTCCGAAATTGAGGAATTGGCAGCCTATGCCCATCTTTATAATGCCAGGGTCTATATTGCTTTGAACACCATTCTTTTTGACCATGAGCTGGATGATGCCAAAAAATTGATAGAGCGTTTGTGGAATGCCGGGGCTGATGCACTGATTATCCAGGACATGGGACTATTGGAAATGGATCTGCCGCCCATACCTCTTTTTGCCAGTACCCAGGTCAACAACCAAACCTTGTCCCGTGTTCAATCTCTTGAGGCCGCAGGCTTTGAACGGGTGATCCTTGCCAGGGAGCTTGGGATTAGCGAGATTGAACAAATATCTAAGTCCACCACTGTGGACTTAGAGGCCTTTGTGCATGGGGCGCTTTGCGCCTGTTACAGCGGGCAGTGTTATTTCAGTGCTGCCATTGGCAAAAGAAGTGCCAACCGCGGTGAGTGCGGCCAGCCCTGCCGTCTGCCCTGGAACCTGATTTCGGAAAAGGGCCGGGTGTTGGAAAAAGAGAGGTATCTTCTTTCTCTCAAAGATATGAACCGGTCCGATCATCTCGGTCCATTGGCAGTAGCCGGAATCACCTCATTTAAAATAGAGGGGCGGTTGAAAGATCTTGCCTATGTTAAAAATATTACCGGCTTTTACAGGCAACAACTGGATGCTCTTATGACAAATGGATCTGGTCTTAGCCCTGCTTCTTCCGGCAGGACTATCTTGTCTTTTACGCCAAATCCTTTAAAAACCTTTAACCGGGGAGAAACCGATTATTTTCTTTTTGGACGGAAAGGGAAGATTCATTCCTTTGACACTCCTAAATCCTTGGGTGAGAAAATCGGGCTGGTTGATCGTATTGACTCCCGTTATTTTACCCTGAAACAATCCCATGATATTCAAAACGGAGATGGCCTCTGTTACATGGACCAAAAAGGAAATCTCCAGGGGTTCCAGGTCAATTCAGCCGACAAAGGAGAAATATATCCCGCAGGCCGCCTGAATCTTAAAAAATCTCCCCTCTTTGCCGGGGCGATTATTTATAGAAACCATGACCATAAATTTTTGAAAAAAATGGCCGGTTCTTCTTCAGAAAGGAGAATCGGCCTTGATCTGTCTTTTTATGAGACCCCGGAGGGGTTTGTTCTGAAAGGGGAGGATGAAGATGGAAATTTGGGCGAATTTAGGCTTGATATGGGAAAAATTCCCGCTGAAAATGAATCCGCTGTCCTTGCCGTTTTAAAAAAACAGCTTGGCAAGCTCGGGGCTTCTATGTTTTATCTTAACTCCCTTGTGACCCATTCAAAACCCTGTTTTATACCCACCCGGGATTTAAACCGGATCAGGCGAGGGCTTTTGGATGTAATGACCGCTAAACGGGCAGACCTGTATAACCGGGTTTGTGCAAACCCAAGACCAGTGCCGGTTAAATATCCTGAAACCAAAGTGGATTTCACTGCCAATATTTCCAATGAAAAAGCAGTTGAATTTTACAAAAAAAGGGGCGTAACTAATGTTGATCCCGCCTTTGAATTATCGTCACCCGGGTCTGATGCAGTTGTGATGACCCTCCGCCATTGTATCCGCCAGGCCCTGGGAGCCTGCCCGAAAGAAACGAAAACATTCCCGGAGGTATGGAGCGAACCTCTTTTCCTTGAAAACAAAAAGGGCCGGTTTCAAGTTGTTTTTGATTGCAGGCACTGCCGGATGAAAATTTTAAGTTTGTGAAAACCAGGCGAATTTATGGCATTTTGCTTGGCCTTTTTTTTAGATAATCTGCTATAATCCCTTTTTTTATAAAAATAAGGTGGATTAATGGTTAAATTAAATATTGTCTTATTAGAACCGGAAATACCCCAGAATACAGGGAATATCGGTAGGACCTGTAATGCCATGGGCGCAGTTTTGCATTTGGTGGAGCCCCTTGGATTCTCCATAGAGGATAAATATTTAAAGCGTGCCGGCATGGACTATTGGAAAGAGCTTAATGTAAAATATTATAAGGATTATGGGGATTTTCTTGTAAAAAATCCCCAGGGGCAAAAAGTATTTATTTCAAAAAAAGCTATTCACAGATGCGATCAGTTCTGTTACCAGGCTTGCGTTTATCTGATTTTTGGTAAGGAGTCAGTGGGGCTGCCGGAAGAAATGCTATTGGAAAACCAGGATTTCTGCGTGAGGGTACCAATGTCTGCTAACACCAGGTCCTTAAACCTGGCCTCGGCCTGCTGTGCTTGGCCCTTCAGTGCTTGAATCTCGTTGGTCCTGAGCTCTGCCAGCTTCCTGACAAATATGGCATTTTTCATCAGCCTGTCGAGCTCCGCATCCATCTCCAGCCAGTCA
>DAOWDR010000729.1 GCA_030638935.1 Desulfobacteraceae bacterium
ATTTTATACAGCCTTTTTTCAAGCCGGGAAGGGATCAGAAGACCTGTTTCTATCTCATGGTCATATTTTATTTTTATCAAGGATTTTAAAAATTGCCTGTCATAGTCCGAGTCAATGACATCATCTACCAATTGAATAATTTTGTCATAGACACGCTTGTATTCTTCTTTAAGAAAGTCAGGATATTTCCGGGACATGATGGCGTTAAACATTTTATCAGAACAAGGGTAAAACCGTTCATTGTTTTCAGGATAGACCATAAACTCAGTTTGTTCCGGGGTGCTGACTTTTGTGGGATAGGCAAAGGGGTCAATATGGTTCTCAAGAAAAAAAACAGTGAACCAGGCATCAAGGTCTGGATCTTTCCCGATTTTTATGGGAGTAAAGCCTTCAGTGGTCATGGAATCTCCTTTTATGGGTTCAGGAAATAATGTACCACTTCATTTTATAATTTTCAAATAAATCCCCTTCAAATTTCCTTGACTTCTCCCGGGTTTGGGGAGTATTTTTATGGGAATGAACCGGAAAATCGCCCTTAAAATACTCGGGCTTGGGCCAGGGGCATCCTTGGCCCAAGCAAAAAAGGCCTTTAGGAATTTGGCCAAAGAATACCACCCTGATCGGTATCCCCCAGGCCTGTATACCAGTGATGATGGGGCTGAAAAGGCAGAATTCAGAATGAATCGGATGAAACAGATTAACCAGGCATTTCATCTTCTGGCGCCTTTGTTGGGCTCAGCTGATTCTCTTTCCGGCAAAGGATCAACAGATAAGCCGCCGGTTTTTAAGGAGAAGAAGACCCGGAGCAAACAGGATATTTCGTTCATGGATATTCTAAGGGTGCTCAAAAAGGAGCTTAAATTAAAATTTCATAAAAAAGCCGGCTTTCCAAGGCCTTCAGTTAAAGAATCGGTGAAATCAACCGGTAGGCGCCAAAATAGATATGGTAAGACAGTCCGGTTTGCCACAGTTTTGAATAGTCTCCATCCCGGGGCTGATTTTGATAAAGAAAGTAAGAACCGGGATCCCAGAGTCCATCCCTACGCTAATTTTGTAAAATACATGGATCTTAAAAAGAAAATTGATGCCAGAAATCGCAGTGAACAAAATTTTAACAGAATTGAAAAAATAAAACCTGTCACACGGGTGAATCCCATTGGGGATAAAAAATAAATTCTGCCCTCTTCATAGTCTAAAGGGCAATGGCGCTAAGGCAATCGCCGGTTTTTAAATCCAAAATTCTGGCCTGGGATTTATCAATGATGCCATAGGTGTACAAATTGTTTCGCGGGTTTGTTATGGTTCCAGGATTCAGAAAAATTTGCTTTTCTTTTTTTTCTATAGAGCAGAGATGTGTGTGGCCGTAAATTATAATATCGGTATCATCAGGAATAATGTTATTTCCATGGCCGTGGTGTAAAAAAAAATTCTTATTCAATGCTTTGAATTCTAATGTTGGTCCATACCCTGGGAAAAACGAAGGCAGATCGCAATTGCCATACACATAATAAAATTTTTGGGATATGTTTTGTATGCTCTGTTTAATAAATTCAGGTTGAAAGTCGGTGTGGGAATAGTTGCCGTAACGGGTATCAAAAAGATCCCCTGCAATCACCAGGCTGTCGCCGGGTTTCATCAATTCTTTTATGGTCATCCAGGTATTTAGGCTGCCATGTATGTCTGCCGTTACAAACAGCCGGGTCATAGGATCACGTCTTTTTTTGGGTTTCCTAATTTTTTTAAAGCACGAATTCGTTCCAGCACCGGTGGGTGGGAATAATTTAAAAAAACATAAAATGTGTGGGGAGTGAGGTTGGCAAGATTGTGGGCACTTAATTGTTTCAATGCCGAGACAAGGGGATGGTGGTCCCGGGTGGTTTTGGCTGCAAACCGGTCCGCCTCATATTCATCCCTGCGGGATGAAGCCTGCATGATCAGGGAAAGAAACATATCAATGGGAGAAAAGAGCATGCCAAAGAATATCAAGCCGGCATGGATGGAAACATTATCCACAAAAAAAGCGTGGAACAAGCCTTCCTGGGATATAAAGAGGGATATGAGGAAAAAAATGATCCCCATCTGAAGGATGCTGACCAAAAGCCGCTTGATGATATGTTTTTTTTTGAAATGTCCCATTTCATGGGCAAGAATTGACACTAACTCCTCAATACTCTGCTGTTTGATCAAAGTATCAAACAGTACAATGCGTTTGTTTTTTCCAAATCCTGTGAAAAATGCATTTGATTTGCCGCTTCTTTTAGACCCATCCATTACAAAGATATGGGACAGGGAAAAATTAATGGACTTAGCATAGCGGAGAATGGCCTCTTTTAAAGGACCCTGTTCCAAGGGAGTGAATTTGTTGAATAAAGGCATGATCCAGGTGGGAACAATGTATTGTATTGCCATGATGAACAGGATGCTTGTCATCCAGCAGAAGAGCCAGGCCAGGGGGCCGAAAGATTCAAAAAACCAGAGAATCAGGGATAAAAAAAAGCCTCCTAAAATTGCCGTCAAAAGAATGGACTTGGTAAGATCTGTAAAAAATAACCAAGGACTTGTTTTATTAAACCCGAATTTTTCTTCGATGACAAATGTGGAATACAGGCTGAAAGGCAGGGATATCAGGAGTTTTAAAAACAATAGAATGCCGATAAATAAAAGACCGGATACAATTGTGTTTTGCCCAAGTCCCCTGACAAAGTTATCTAAAATACCAAATCCTCCTCCAAACCAAAAGGTCAGCAGGATGACAAGATCGAAACTGGAAGTAATGAATCCAAACCTTGTATTGACCTTCAGGTAATGCTGGGATTTGGCATATTTTGAATTGTCATAAACATCTGAAAATTCATTGGGCAGTTCCGGGTTCAGATGTTTAATGTTCAGAAAATCAGCCAGGCTATTGATCAAATATCCACCGACCAGTGCCGACAGGATAATGATTGTAATTAATTGATCAGAAAAGAACATGGGGGAGAGTTAACCTTTTAAGAATTGATGAGATCTCTTAATTTTCCTGAGCATTTAAA
>DAOWDR010000691.1 GCA_030638935.1 Desulfobacteraceae bacterium
CTGTACTCTCAGGTCCAAGCTTTGCCAAGGAAGTCGCCAATAAAGTGCCGACAGTTGTTGCAGCCGCAGCAACCAGCCGGCACGTATCCGAGTATGTCCAGAAAATATTTTCCTGTCCGACTTTCAGGGTATATATCAATGATGACCCCATCGGAACCCAGATCGGCGGTGCCATGAAAAATGTATTGGCCATTGCCGCGGGTATTTGTGATGGTATGAAAATGGGTCTTAATCCAAGGGCTGCACTGATTACACGCGGTCTTACCGAAATGAACCGACTGGGAACACGGCTTGGTGCCGATCCTCTGACTCTGGGGGGTCTTGCAGGGGTAGGAGATCTATTATTGACCTGTACGGGTGACTTAAGTCGTAATTATACCGTGGGCAAACAGATTGGGGAAGGCAAAAAACTGGACGAAATTATCTCTGAAATGAGAATGGTGGCAGAAGGGGTAAAGACTACACGTTCAGTATATAATTTGTCCAAAAAGCTGGGGGTGGACCTTCCCATCTGCGATGAGGTGTATGCGGTCCTGTTTGAAGACCGACCAGTGGCCGAGACAGTGGCTCGGCTGATGAACCGGTCTTTGAAACATGAACTGGACGGGGTGCTCTAAGCTTCCGGTCTTGTTTTCTTACCAGACTTCGGGATAGGCAACGTCCACAAAGCTGTTTTCCATTTTGAATTTATGGTCCCGTTCCATGGAGGCAAGGTCCAGGAAAACCTTTTTTAATTGTTTGTCATCACAATTTTCAGCAAGGGCTGTGTAGTTTTTCATGGCAAGCTCTTCATTTTTCATGGCAATACCGATTGCAGCCTTAAGATCCATCTCTTCATTGACTTTGGGCATCTCAATGGTTTCAGATACTTTGAAATCCTTTTCAAAATTGAAAAAGGAGGTGTCCATTTTTTCTTTATTTAAAATGGCGGTCAGGATGGTTTCATGTTTTGCTTCTTCCCTGGCAAATTTTTCAAATAATTCCGCAAGAAATGTATCCTTAACTCTTTGAGAAACTTTTTCATAAAATTCTTTTGCCTCAATCTCGGCTTTAACAGCATCTGAAATTACCTGTTTATATTTTCCTAAATCCATGATTTGCCTCCTGTATTTAAACGGTGTTTTAAAATTAAGATAAGGCCTATAATAGCCCACAAAAAAAATGACCGCAAGAAAAACCCATGGGCGGAACCGGTAAATCATATTTGTAAATGTTCAAAATTTTTGTCCCCATGATCAGGTGAAGTGCTTAAAGTCTCTATCCTTCTGGAAGAGACTCTTTGTCTTCTTCACCAACGGGTTCCTCAATGGATTTTTTTTGTTTTTCCAGTTTGCGCAGTCGTTTCTCTTCTTTTTTTTTCTTCTTTGCCAATTCTTTCTGACGCTTTTCAAATGAATAGTTTGGTTTGAACAAGATTGACTCCTTGATGATGTTGTGGTTATCCGCAAAAGATGGGATAAAAAAAAGACCCCGCAAAATACGGGGTCTTTGCTATGCGTATATCAGTGTTTATTGCTGGACAACATTCTCTGCTGCCGGTCCCTTGGGGCCTTCGACAACATCAAAAGTTACCCTGGCACCTTCAGCCAGGGATTTGAATCCTTCTGCCTGAATTGCTGTATGGTGAACAAATAAATCTTTGCCGCCATCCTGCTCAATAAAACCAAAACCTTTTGAATCATTAAACCATTTTACTGTACCTTCAGCCATCTTGTATTACTCCTTTGGGATGGGTTCCTTGGGGAACCGCTGTTTATATAGCCGAGGTATCACTTTTGATACGTCGACCTAAGTCTGGGTATCCAGACAAAACCGGTTATTGTTGTGCACTCCTTCTTCCGCTGTTTCTACTGGCGGATGCCAGGGAAAAAACACCGCTGTGCTGGTTTTTTCTTCGCCCGGTGGCAGTGGGTTTCTTTTTTCTGTGCATCTGCCGTGGAACGCGTTCTCTTTTTTCTTCACCCAGGTCTTCTTTGGGATCATAGACAAAACCAGGGGTTTCCTCCCGGCGAAGTTTTTTGCCCAGGGTGCGCTCAATGACAGATACAATTTTACTGTCTTCCCGGCCGGCAAAGATGAGTGCCTCACCAGAGCAGGCTGCACGGCCCGTACGCCCGGTGCGGTGTGTATAGGCTTCGACTGTATCCGGCACATCATAGTTGATGACATGGGAAATCCCCTGGACATCTATGCCCCGGGCAGCTATATCTGTGGCAACCAGAATATTAAAGGTGCCGTTCTTAAATCCGTTCAAGGCCTGCTGGCGTTTCTGCTGGGAGAGATTGCCCTGGATTGAGGCCGCATTATAGCCTGCTTTTTGCAACTGCAGGGCCAGGCTTTTCGCCTTGTGTTTGGTGCGGGTGAAGACCAGGGTGCTTGTCATTTTTTTCTCCTGGATGATGCTCTTGAGCAAAGAGGTTTTTCTTTTTTTTGCCACCTGGAACAAAACATGGGAGATGGAAAGGACCGGCTGGGTGTGGTTGATCTGCACGGTTGCCGGGTTCTTTAATATGTTTTCCGCCAAATGACGGATTTCTTTGGGCATGGTGGCGGAAAAAACCAGGGATTGACGTTTTACGGGCAGTTGCTTGATGATCCTGCGGATGTCCGGGAGAAAACCCTTGTCAAACATGTGATCTGCTTCATCAAGAACCAGGACTTCAACAGCGCTAAGGGAAAATGCCCTGTCATTAAGAAGGTCAAGCAAACGGCCGGGGCAGGCAACAATAATTTCCACCCCATTGCGGATTGCTCTGATCTGTGGATGCTTTCCCACACCGCCATAAATTGAAATGCTGCGCAAACCAGTCTGTTTTGCCATCTTGCTGATGTCGTCATGGATCTGTTCGGCTAATTCCCTGGTGGGAGCTACAATCAGGGCCCGCACTTTTTTGCGGGGGCCGTCCAGGAGCCGCTGGAGCATGGGCAA
>DAOWDR010000098.1 GCA_030638935.1 Desulfobacteraceae bacterium
TAAGATCGTTTCATCGGGGACCTCCACCAGCCGCAGTTATACCAATGGTGAATGGCAGCACCAGGTAATTTACCAATACCTGCTGGTACCGGATAGAACAGGTGTTCTAAAGATTCCGCCCCTGACTGTTTCCCTGAAGAAACAAAGGGTCGCGACAAAGGAAATTCAGATCCTGGTGTCAGCAACACCCCTGCCGGCAACCCAATCCAGACAATTGTTTGTTGAAGCCCATTTGGCGTCTTCGGATTTAGTGGTGGGCCAGCAGACCATTTACACCGTTAAATTATTTGCTGCTGCCAGGTTTGCCAGGGCCTCTCTTAAAGCTCCTGCCTTTGATTCCTTTGCAGCCCGGGAAATTACTGATCGTAAAAATTACACCCAAACCGTCAATGGCATTCCCTATCTGGTAAACGAGATATATTATATTCTCCAGGCGGAAAAACAGGGCCAATTTGAGATTCAACCGGCAATTATCATGGCCGACCTGATACAGAAGTCAGGCAGAGATCCCATTGATTCATTTTTTAATGATTCTTTTTTTTCAGCAACACGGACAAAGCCGGTACAGGTGGCTTCCAATGGGGTAAGCCTTGTGGTTAGACCTCTTCCACCCTATTCAGGAGACCAAACCTTTTCAGGTCTTGTGGGCCAATTTACCATGGGGGCTGTCATTGATAAACCTAAGCTTTCTGCCGGAGAATCCGCAACCCTCACCCTTACAATTCAGGGGAAGGGCAATATCATGGATGCCGGATCTCCGCCATTGAATCTGGACCCAGGGTTGGTGAAAGTCTATGATGACACCCCCACAGAAGAGATGACTGCCACGGCAATGGGTTTTTCAGGAAAAAAAATATTCAAGCATGCCCTGGTTCCCAGGAAGCCAGGGGCCCTGGTCATCCCTGCTGTTTCTCTGACCTATTTTGATGTTGATGACAATGAATACAAGACAGTCTCCACCAATGAAATAGTCATTGATGTCATTGGGTCGGCACCAATCCTGACAACGGATTCCAGGGCAGGGGATGACCTGGGTTCAGGTGCAGCCGGGGCCGATAGCAGGTCCGCCGGCCAAAAACAGGAAGTGGTGATGGTGAACAAGGATATACTGGATATTAAAGACAGTATTTCCATTCTTTCCAGCCCCTTCCGATTTAAGTTTTCTTTTTTTGTCCTGCTGGTGCTTGCCCCGGGCCTGGTATACGGATGTATTGCCTTTGTATTTCGGCTCCAAACCAGGGAAAAATCCAATGAAACTCTGATGACCCAAAGGGCCAGGCAATCCTTTAAGACAGCGGAGAAACTGGCCGCCTCGGGTAAACCCTTTTTAAATCATGTGCAGTCAGGGCTCATTGCCTCCATCCTGGCAAAGGGAGATAAACAAGGGGAGAGCCTGACCTGTGACGAGGCAAGACAGATTCTTAAACAGAACCGGACAGAGCAGAAAATTATTGATGAGGTGGTGTCCATGCTTGAAACTCTGGATGCCAACAGGTTTGGGGGACAGATAATGGACAATTCAAGTGATTACTTTTCCCCTGGCCGGGTAAAGCAGACCATCAAGATGTTTAGTATCATTCTTTGTTGTTTAGGGGTTTTTATTCTTTACTCCCCCATTGCCTTTGCCCAGGATAATATTGGCAAGACCGGTACGGCCGGTCAGATAGATTTAGCTGGATCCAAAGATTCGGCTGACCTGACCGGCTCCTTTATTGACGGGATCAGACAATACCAGGCCGGTGAATTTAAAAATGCTGCCTCAAGTTTTGAAGCCATTGCTGCATCTGGTGTGGTAAATCCTGATCTTTTTTATAATATCGGGAATGCCTATTTAAAAGCCAAAGACCTGGGCCAGGCCATTTTGTGGTATGAGCGGGCAAAGCGTCTTTCCCCGGGTGATCCTGACCTGGTTTTTAATCTGGCCCATGCCAACACACTTGTTAAGGATAGGATAAATTCTCCTGTGACCATGACGGATATCTTTTTTTTCTGGCAGGGGCTTGTACCTTTAAAATGGCTACAGGCAGGGGCCATTGCCTCTTCCTGTCTTTTTTTCCTCTGGGCCGGAGTACAAACATTTCGGAAAAAACGCATTTTTTCAGGCCCGGGCTGGGTGTTTATTTCATTGCTTTTTCTGTTGTTCCTGGCCGCTGGTATGGAAGATTACAGGGCCCGGGCCGAAAACCTGGCGGTGATTGTCCAGGATTCGGCTGCCGTGCGGTCGGGTATCATGGAAACTTCCACCAAGTTGTTTGAACTTCATGCCGGCACCCGGGTCCAGGTTAAGGCAAAAAAGAATGGATATTTGAAAATCAGGCTGGCCAAGGGCCGTGTAGGGTGGGTGAAACCCGGTGATGCCAAGGTCATATGATCCTTAAGGAGTCTGGTTTGGAGAGAAGAACAAAACAGCGGTTGTTGCAGGTGGGTATGGGGATTGGATTGATCTTCCTGGCATTTTTATTGGAAATGGTTGCCATTGAACCTTCGGGTATTTACTCCTATTCCCGGCAGGGATACAAGGGATTTAAAATCGGATTGTCCAGGGAGGGGCTGCTCAAGGAGATCAACAAGACAACCTCCATTAGACGGATTATAACCTGTGATCCAGCAGCCGATCAAAAATTAACCTCCAGGCGGTTCTTTGAAATGACAAATGGCCTGACCCGGTCCGATGTCTGGATTTGCCAGGGCAAAAAAAAGGTGGGGTTCCTGTTTCAATTCCAGGATGATCACCTTGCCCGGGTTCTTCGTTTAAAAATCGGCTCTACTGAAGAGGAATCTTCCCCCCTGTTTGACCAGTGCCAACCTGGGGTTTACCAGGATATGGATGCTTATTTAAACCGCCAGGCAATCCATGGGGTGTTTTATGGGGATGAAGGCGAGCAATCAGAATAAGATTGAACCCAATGGGAATTTAATGTATAAACATTTTTTGTAAAAATATTAAGGCCTTGTCAGGTCTGGGAAGGATGGAATGAGTATGGATATTGAAAAAACACGTATCGGGGTTGTGGGAGCAGGCAGCTGGGGAACCGCCCTTGCAAAACTTCTGGCTGATAAAGGGTTTGCCCTGGATCTCTGGGCCTTTGAACCAGAGGTGAAGGAGCAGATTGAAAAAGAGCGGGAAAACAAAGTTTTTCTTCCCGGATTTGTCCTGCCAAAAAATCTTGTTTCCTCCAATAACCTTGAAACAGTCGTGAAAAATAAAGACCTGGTCCTGGTGGTGGTCCCCTCCCATTGCATGCGAAGTGTTGCCCTGGAAATGAAAGCATTTATCAGTCCCGACACCATTGTCGTCACCGCCTCCAAAGGAATTGAAAATATAACCCACCAGACCATGACAGATATTTTGTCCCAGATCATTGATTTTATTCCAGAGGAAAATTTTGCTGTTTTGTCCGGTCCAAGTTTTGCCAAGGAAGTGGCGGCAAAAGTTCCAACGGTTGTGGCTGCGGCTTCTAAAAGCCGGCAGGTGGGCGAATATGTTCAGGCCATATTTTCCTGTCCCTCCTTTAGGGTCTATGTCAATGATGACCCAATAGGAACCCAGATTGGGGGGGCCATGAAAAATGTACTGGCCATTGCCGCCGGTATCTGTGACGGTATGAATATGGGGCTGAACCCCAGGGCTGCCCTGATCACCCGGGGATTGACAGAGATGAATCGTCTGGGCACCAAGCTGGGCGCCGATCCTTTGACTTTGTCCGGCCTGGCTGGTGTGGGGGATCTTTTGCTGACCTGTACCGGAGCATTA
>DAOWDR010000193.1 GCA_030638935.1 Desulfobacteraceae bacterium
GTATCTGAATTTGGAAAATTTTTTACTGCCGTGGGGGATTCCATGGTCAGGGCACAAAGACAAATGGATAAGAAATCGGCTTTGTATATAGAAGAAACCCGGAAGGATCCCCATATACTGCCGAGCATATTTCGTATCCCCAAGATTTCTGCGGATATTAAGTTTGCACTTCAAAGTATAGAGGGGTCAAAAATAAATCTGTTGTTTTACTCAAAGCATAAACAGAGCCAGGAAAAACATGAACAGAGCCTGAAGTTTGATATTATTTCAGCACCTCCCCCCCAGGAGGTTATGGACAAAATAATCAATGCCAGGTCGGAAATAGGAAGTCTTCCCCATATCAATTTTTTAACCAACCCGGATGAACGGAAAAGTATATTCAACACAATTAAGACTCTGGCCAAGGGTGCTCCCAAAATTGTTCTTAAGAAGGATTTTAACCGAGTGCTTATCCTGGAGTGGCCAAGCGATAAAAAAAATTATCCCGAGTATTTTTTGATCCTTGCAAATCCTGATGAAACAGGACAGGGAGTTTCCAGAAATATGGGAATCTGGTATCTGAGCCTTGGTGAGGAACCTGCATTGGAGCTTGCATATAGTTACTCCCGCCAACCCCATGAGAGTGAAAAAACCGGAGCCAATGAAATGTATGCAGCTCTATTAGAAATTTGTAATAATCAAATGATTTTTTTTAATAAACTGGAGTAAACCAAAAGATGCCGTCCCATTCTCCAGGCGTAATCCCTTTACAATTTTTACCGGATCATGCAGCAGATATCGGCAGATCAATGGTGTGCGCTGCCGAACGACTGGTTAAAGTCGGTTTTGCCCGGCAATCAGCAACAAGGGCCTTTCCCTTTGAAACATTTTTTTTGACGCAATCTGAATTTGCATGGCGTTTTTTTGTAACCCAGAAAACTGATAAAAAAATTTTTTTCTTTTTTAGGCGAAGGAGCAGCGAAAAAATTCTCCTTGATTCCAGGGTGACCATGGGGTTTAAACTTTGGGACAGTATACCGTCGAATCTTGTTGCCGATCCAGAAGCCATGAGATTTTATTATAATCTGCCGCCTTTTATCCAGCATTTTAAAACAACTAAAGCTGCGCAAAATAAGCATTTTTTTCCCCCTGGGGACGGGAAAACCGCCCATGGTCCCAAAGATAATCTGTTGGTTGCCCTGGGCAATGGAAACGAAGATATGCTTGGGTTGGCCGGAGTTGACGATGGGAATCCAAAGCTTCGATATACACCCAAGGCCGGGGAAATTCGTGATTTTGATGGAAAAGACAACTGGCCGATGATTGTCGTAATTGAGCTGATACAAGCCATCCGAAATTGGGTGGGAAACAAGATTCAAAAAGAAAAAGCATATCCCTTTACCCCCTTTAGGGATGAGAGCAATGCAGGGGCCAATAGTAAGGACAGAATTGTGCACAGTGTAATCGAAAATATTTCCAGAGCATATTGTAGCGGTTTTTCTGCGGTGTTATATGGAAACGGCACTATTTTTGACCGTTCCGCCAGTATGGGAATAGGATATGGTATCAATGATTATCAAGCCAAGGTCAGTATGCGTTTAGATGAAGAAGGCCAATTAAGCGGGGATGAGGATGATAATACCTTCCAGTTGGCCCTGAACCTTTCCATTGTTCCGGAAAACAGTGGTCCCCAAGTACATGTGGCTGTGGAGCCACCGGATTATTTGGTGGCTGGTGAGTTCAGGCAAAAATTTTTAGATACCATTGTGGAAAATGGATCTGCCCTAAAAAAAATCTGTGGGGATATCAAGGCATTTCTTGGGAGTGACGGGGATGAAAAAATACTTAAGAATAAAATATTAGGATTTATTCAAAAAGCAGGCAGTGAATCTGTGATTTTTCGTATTAATCGTAAAAAAGATAAAGATACGGATATAATTGTTCTCAGGGCCCCCTTTGACGGGATAGAATATCGTATGATCCTTTGCAGTGATTTTAAAATCACATCAAATACTTTGGAAAGAGAGGTTTTTCTTGTAAAACCAAAGGATATAAAGATACTGCATTTTCTTCCAGCCCATAGGATGGAGGGATATTTAGAAAATAAGAGGCTTGCCCAGCATTTTCTCCATCTGCTGGCAGATATGCAGCGATGGCTAAGGGTTTTAGACTAAGAGGATGGGACTAATTCCCAGGATCATTTTTTATTGGTATTTCCGAGAAAATAGCTTGTTTAACCCAGGGAGATATTTGTTATGAAGAAAAAAATCATCAAGTTTATTCAATTTCAATTAAATTTAATGGGGGAAAATGCAGGTCTGGTGGATGGTATTCTGGGGCCTGGTACAACAGAGGCTTTAAACCAAATTAAAGGGATACCCTTCCAATGGCCAAAAACCCGAAAAGCTGTGGCATTTATTCAAATACTTGCCCAAAAAGAGGGGATTGAAACCGGGGAAATAGATGGGTATTGGGGGCCCCAAACAGCATTTGCCTTTGAAAGCCTGGAACAGGTTCTTATAGAGAAAAAAGATCCAATTGTCTGGCGCCCGGAAGATATGGAAGTTCAAAACCCCAATAACTGGCCCCTTCAACGGCCGGAAGATGGTCTTGATAAATTCTATGGTCCTGTCGGGGAAAATCAGACCCGGATAGCATTGCCCTACCCCCATAAATTGGCATGGAAAACCACAACGATCGTCAATAGTTTTTTTTGCCATGAAAAAGTTCATGACAGTCTTCTTAGGGTATTATCCCGTGTTGTTGATAACTATGGACTTGAAGAAATTCAGCAATTGAGACTGGATTTATGGGGAGGCTGCCTGAATGTACGAAAAAAACGGGGTGGTACAAGCTATTCCCTTCATAGTTGGGGAATTGCAATTGATTATGATCCAGGTCATAATCAATTGCAATGGGGTCGGGATAGAGCTTCTTTTGTAAAACCTGACTATGACACCTGGTGGCGGCTTTGGGAAGAGGAAGGGTGGTTAAGCCTGGGAAGATCAAGAAATTTTGACTGGATGCATGTCCAGGCAGCAAAAATTTGAAAAATTGGGCTAATCCCTTATTCCACCCGTTATCAGACCATAATTCCGGTGTGCTTTGTTTTTTAAAGAAGCTTTTCTATCCATTGTTTAACATCATTTAATACCTGTCCATGTTCCGGCTCATTGAAAATTTCATGGTAAAACCCATCATAGATATTAATTGTTTTATCCTCTGAACTAACCAGATCGTAGAGGAACTGTGCACCATCGGGATTAACTATTTTATCTTC
Organism: Desulfobacteraceae bacterium; assembly: GCA_030638935.1. Lineage (GTDB taxonomy): Bacteria > Desulfobacterota > Desulfobacteria > Desulfobacterales > Desulfobacteraceae > NBML01. Next base: position 3,260 of record DAOWDR010000193.1, read on the forward strand.
ACTTCCCTGGGCAATCATTATGGGCAGCCGTATTTTTGCTCCATGTTTTGTGGCATGCTCAATTGTATTAATTAGTTCAGTGGCAAGGCGGGCGGTGATTTTTCCGGTATAAACCAAGGGATCATTGATATAGGCATCCACCACAGCCGGGTCACTGCTTATGCCTTCTATCTCCAATTGAGAAACTCCTGCTTTTGGCATCAGGATGGAAAGTATTTTCCCAGCAAGAATAAGGGTTTTGGAAATATGGTCCGGTATTTTGATTCCCGGTCCCGAAAGAACAGCTCCTGATAATTCATCCTGGTGCTCCAGCAGGTAGGCTGCCCCAATCAAGCCCCCCATGCTATGTCCGATTAAAAATATTGGTTTTTCAGGTTGCCAATCCCTAATCATATCAAAATATATCTTGAGTGTTTTTGTGAAATCCTGGAATCGTTCCACGTACACTCTCTTCCCATCTGATTTTCCGTGTCCAATGTGATCGATTCCATAGACGGCATAGCCGGATGGGACAAAATGATTGACAAGATTCATATATCGTCCGCTGTGCTCTGCCAATCCATGTACAACTAAAATAATTGCTTTTGGGTCTTTTTCGGGCAACCAATATTGATAGTAAATATTGGTTGCCCGATTGCTTTTTAAATACCCTTCCTGGTGTTTCATCCATATCCCTTTGCGCTTTTAAAGCTGACGGTTACCGGGCAACCGAACAAGGCCAGATAGTTTTGTTCGATGGTTTATGTGGAATCATTAGCAATCTTTGGGATAAGTGTAAAGGAATAACCCGTATGGTTTCAGGCCATCCCGCCCCCATCCACCAGAAGTGAGGTGCCGGAAACCCAGGCCGACATGGAGGATGCCAGGAAAAGAACCGCCTTTGCAATGTCATCAGGGGTTCCCATTCTTCCCAGGGGCCTGTTGGAGGCATCCTTTAAAAACATGGTCTCATCTTCTCCCAGCTGCCGGGCTTCCGACCGAAGAAGGGCTGTGTCTGTATCCCCCGGGCAGACGCAATTGACACGGATATCGTATTTTCCATAATCAATTGCCATGGCCCGGGTGAGGTTCAGTACCCCTGCCTTGGCTGCACAATAGGCAGCAGCATTGTCACCGCCCTTGAGGCTCCAGCCTGATCCGGTGTTGACAATGGCCCCGCCCTTTTTCTTCATTAGGGGAATGAGGTGTTTCGACAGCAGGTAGACCCCCTTCAGGCTGACATCAATGACAGCATTCCATTCCGGCTCTGCCAGATTTGTCACGCTTTTGCGGACAATCACACCTGCATTATTAAACAAAATGTCCAATAAGGTAAAATCTGATTTAAGGGTGTTGGCAATATTAATGCAATCCGCTTCACAGGTTACGTCGCAAACAACAAACCTGGCCTTAAATCCCTGCTCCCTGATTTGGGCAGCTATTTTTTCTCCCTGGTCCTTGTTAATGTCCAGGATCACTACATCTGCCCCCATCCTGGCAAACAATTGGGCCGTGGCAGCACCGATGCCGGCAGATCCACCCGTGACTAGAGCCACTTTACCTTCCAGGGAAATCATATCTTTTATCAATTTTTCCATCTATTTCATCCTTATTGTTTTGGTTTGTTGTTTTTCATCTCTATATACCAATCCTCTTTGCCGTATATTTTGTCTGAACATTCAGGGCACATACCATGGCTGAATGAGGCTTCGGAATGTTTTTGGATATATCCTTCTATCTGGTTCCAATATCCTTTATCATCTCTTATTTTTTTACAGGATGCGCAAATGGGGAGCAAACCGCTCAGGGTTTTTACCTCTTCCAGAGATTTTTGTAACTGCCCAATTAATTTTTCTCTCTCGATCTCTGTTATTTTCTGCTCTGTTATTTTCTGTTCTAAGGAATTATTGGCTATTTCAAGCTCATTTGTTCGTTGCGTAACCAGGCCTTCTAACTGATTACGGTATTTGTTAAGTTCATTCTCGTTTTTTTTCTTTTCAGTGATATCAATACCTGACCGTAACATTCCTATTACCTGCCCTTCCTGGTCATAAAGATAGGTATCACGCCAATCCATGATTCGAATTTCATTGTTTTGTGTAAGAACGCTGGATTCAAAGCGTAGATCAGAAGAATTCCGGGCTTGTAATGCAAATTCATACTCCTGTTGCCGATTTTTTCTTTCTTGTTTTGGAACGCAGGTCTCAAACCAATTTTTTCCAAGTATTTGGTTCTCTTTGCATTTGAGAATATTGAGGCAGTGGGGATTGGCTAACAGGACCTTTCCTTTTAAGTCCAGGATCAAAAATGCAACCATAGCTGTATTTAGGTATGCCTGGGCCTTCTCTTTTTCTTCCAGAGCCGATTGTTGAGATAGCTCCAAGGCTTCAATCGATTGCCTGATTTTTTCAATCATTGTATTGAAAGAGATGCCAAGCTTTCCCAACTCATCTGGACGTTCATTTTGTACTTTAGTATCAAGCCTGCCATCTTCCACCTGGCGGGTTACCCTTAATAATTGTCTAATCCCTGTAGTTATTCCCCGGGCCATAAAGGTTGCAAAGATTGATCCCACAATTATGGCTAAAAATGTATAGCCAATGCCGTCGTATAAAATTTTTCTAAGACCTGCGTGGAGAATTGTTTGTGAAATCGCAACCCTTGACCATCCGATATGCTGCTGCCCGCTATATATTGGAACTCCGATATCAAGGAGGTTGACATCATTCACAAGATGCTTGATATCGGGTTCACCCTCTATAAGGCTCAGGCTTATTGCATCTTTTACATATAAACCTACCAATGCGTTATCCGTGTGGGCAAGAACTTTTCCCCGGGGGGATAGTATCATGGCATATTCAACATTTGGATAATCCTTCTGGGAGGCTATGATCTCATCAAGACCGATTACATCGTCGGACAAAACCCAGGAGACGCTGTTTGCAGACAGCGATCTGGCCAGGGCTTCTGTCTGCTCCACACTCTGAGTATTCAAGAAAGAGTGTTGGCGCGAAACCAAATCTGAAACAAAAATGGTCATCAAAACCGCATGGACCAATGCTATTCCCAACAGCAACTGACGCTGAATTGAACGGTTCCAGAAAATTTTTATTGATCGAAAAATATTTTGCAAGGGGCCACCTAATATTCAATATTTCTTACTTTTAGATTAAAATCTATTAAAAATCTGTTTACCGGCTGGTAGGTTTCATTTGATGCAGATTCAAATTGGGTCAACTCCATAGGTTTAAGAATGACTCTGCCGACCTCACTTTCATGTAAAGAAAACAAAATTGCAGATACCTGATCAACAATATTTTGCGGGATATCAATTCTCACAACCAGTCCATTATTAGGCAAAGGCTTAGTTTCCCACATTACCTCAAGCTCCTCCGGAAGTCTTGGTTTTTCTTTTGATAGTGCCTGCCAGGGGGGAGGCCAGGTTGCTCCTGCTGCTACATTTCCAAGAAACACATTCATGATTGAGGATTCCTGTGACCCTACATATTTTATTTCTATATCCTGGTTCACATCAAGCCCCTTTTCATGTAAATAGTATTGAGGCATCATGGTGGCTGCCAGAGCAGTTTGTGCAGGAAAGCTAACAACTTTGCCCTTAAGATCGCTTACTTTGTTAATGCCGCTGTCTTTTCTTACCAGGATAATTCCTCTAAAATTGTCATCATCGCCCATTTTCCCAAATATTCGATAATTGTGTTTAAGGGATAGTATTGTCTGATAGGGGTTGGGAAGGGCAAATTCAAATTTGCCTGAATATAATTTTTTATCAAATGCGGCATAATTCCTGGAGGCTTCTATTTCAAAGTCCACACCATCTATTTTTTTTGTCAGTAAAGCTGCCAAAGGTCCAAAAATTTCATGCAGCCGTTGGGGGTTATGCAGAGGGTGAACACCAATAATATAACGGGTCGATTCCTTAATCGGTGTTTTTCCATATTCCGGCACATAATTATTTGATTGATGGTTATCACAGGCTGCGAGTAAAAGTATTTGAATAATGAAAATGATTGCAAAACAGCTTTGATGTATGGTGTTCATATACCGCCTTTCAAATATTCAGTTATCTTGATCAGCCAGGACATTATTAATATAATTATTTTTTAACCCAGCACTTCACGTATTTTTTGGGCAAGCCCTTCCATTCCGATCGGCTTAAATAGAAAACCCTCAATACCCAGGGAGAGGGCCTTTTCTTCAGACATGGTTTCACTGAACCCTGTGCAAAGCAATATTGAAATATCAGAACGTATTTTAGTTAGTTCAGCCGATAGTTTATCTCCGGACATATTTGGCATTGCCATATCAGTGATGACCAGGTTAAATTTTTCGGGGCTATCACGAAAAGTTTCAAGAGCTTCAAGGCTGCTGGTGGATGAAGTGACTTGATACCCCAGGCGCTCCAGCATCCGTTTTTCCATAGTAAGGATCGGTTCTTCATCGTCTATAAGAAGGATATGTTCAGTGCCCCCCTTAATTTTTGTATTTGAATCGGGTATCTGTGCTTCGGAAAGAGTATTCTCCACCGGCAGATATACATGAAACTGGGTCCCTTTTCCAGGCTCGCTGTATACCTGGATAGCACCATTTAAACCTATAACAATGCCATGCACCACGGAAAGTCCCATTCCGGTTCCCTTTCCTTTTTTCTTGGTGGTAAAAAACGGGTCAAAGATTATTTCTGTTAAAGCTTTATCCATGCCTATGCCTGTATCGGTTATTGTTAAACAGGCATAGATCCCTGGCTCCATATCCGGTGTCAGTACATCCTGCCTGGATAATCGGATTTCTTTGAGGCTTACCTTCAGTTTCCCTCCGGTATCCTCCATGGCATGGTAGGCATTGGTGGTAAGATTCATTACAATTTGATGAATTTGTGTCGGGTCTGCTTTGATTATGACATTGTCCGCATTGATATCCTGTTTGACTTCAATTGTTGTGGGGATTGTAGACCTGATAAGTTTTAATGCGTCCTTGACAATGGGCTGAATTTTCATCAATTTTAATTCATAGCTCTCCTGTCGTGAAAATGTAAGGATCTGTTTTACCAGGTCCCTGGCCCTTAAGGCGCCGGTAAGAATTTGGTTCAGGCTGTTCCGAAATGGGCTGTCTTCGGGTATGTCTTGCAACAGCATTTCCGTATGGCCTAAAACAGGAAAAAGAATATTATTAAAATCATGGGCTATACCACCTGCAAGCGTACCGATGGATTCCATCTTTTGAGCTTGTTGGAGCTGGGATTTAAGTTTTCGTTGATCAGTAATGTCCTGGGTAACAGCAAGGAGGATGGTTTTATTTTCAATATCCAATAGTCGGGCAGACATGAGGCCGGTTCTGATTTGTCCCTCTTTTCCTTTGAATTCTGCTTCCAGGTTCTCGACGATACCATGCTTTTTAAGCCCTGAAATTAAGCTGTCTCTATCTTTGGAGTCATTCCAGATATTAAGTGCAATGGCAGATTTTCCTATAACATCTTTTTGGGTGTATCCCAGCATTTTTGTGAAACCATCGTTGATGTCGATGTACACCCCATCTTCAACACTGGTGAGAGTAATTGCGTTAGGGCTTGTACGGAATGCAGTTTTAAATTTTTCTTCACTTTTTTGTAAGGTATCCTCTGCTCTCCTGCGCTCAGTGATATCAGTCACATTGCCTTCGTAACGGACAATTTTGCCGTCCTGATCATGAATAACCCTGGTGCTGTTAGATACCCAGATATGGGAACCATCTTTGCACAGGGCTTTGAA
>DAOWDR010000572.1 GCA_030638935.1 Desulfobacteraceae bacterium
AATACCCGCACCTGGAAAAAAAATTCAGGGTAACGGAATTGATATAGTGGTTAACAAAATCGGTATCATCGATGATGGGTATACCTACCAGGTTGTAGATATCACCCTGTTTGACAAAAAGGACCAGGAATCCACAACTCTTTCAAATGCATTTGTTTTAAAGCGTAAAGGTTTCACAAATACAGACAGCGGTGCCCCCATGCGCACCCCAGAGGAACTTGCCACGGCTAAAGGGCTGTCCGGTTTCGCATCCGGCAATACTCTGGTCACGCTGGGCATACTGGAACCGGACATGGAGACGGCCAACCGTCTTTTTGGATTCACAGAGCATACCGTGGTCCCGGACGGTCAGGAACTCAGAGGTGTTCTCTTATTCCGACTGCCCGACAATGACAATAATCCATCGGACTGGCAGCTTGAATCACCGTTTTTTAAATCACTTAACCTGAGCATGCAAAAAACTGCTTACAAAAACGAAAAACTGCTGGCAAAACGTCTGCAAATAAATATCGATCCGGGCTCCAATTATGCCCAGGCCCTGGAAAAGGCCTTAGTTGAAGTGACCCGTGAAAGAAAAACACAAGCCTTTAAAAAACCGGGACAAATCAAAACCGCCCGGACAGATCTTGAAAATTCCGGACCACCAAAAATGGAGATACCCGTACCGGGGTTTGCCGCCGCCGGTGATGAAATATTTAAAAATATCAGGGACATCAAAACGCTTAAAGCCCGCCTGGCAAACGTCAGATGGCTGCCTAGCCAGCGTGCTTATGCCTGGGCCTATCGTTTTTCCCCACAAGCCGTGTTGACTCAGAACTGGGGTACTGAAGGTGATTTTGCCAGAATGGCAGAGATTGTTTTTGCCCGCCAGGGTATCAAAACTCGTCGTGAATATGTGGACCTGACCGACAACGGGCAGCAGGCACTTGCTAAAATGTGCGGACTGGAACAGGTCGAAATGAATACCCTGCCGGCTCTGGTATATTATAGCCCGGAAGGCAGCAGACAACTTTTAGTAGCCCCGTTCATGAAAAATCTTTGTGACCTTACAAACCTTGTTACGGATAATAGAAAAGACGATGTTGAGATTGCTGCCGCCACAGGGTCCATCAATGTGTCACTCCTAGTTGTACCAAAAGAAAAAAATGACAGGGGAACTGTTGGAGATCTGGGGTCGGCCCTGGCCGGTGAAACAGAGACCGGCACAGGTGAATGGATCAAGGTATTTTACCATTCCCCTGAACTGCCCTCATTGAGCCGAGGGGCTGTGGATATCGGTTACGCCGTTGTCGGCTATAAAACAGGCCCTTTGGTGACTACCATTTTTGACGGTAATCAAAATCGAAAAATTGGACAAGAATCTATTGATACCGGAGAATTCCGGGTGATCGGTGGAAAAATTGAATTTAATTTAGGCAATAATGACATGGTGCATGAATTCACCTTGTCCGACGGTGAAAAAATCACTGATTTTTTTCACACACTGGGGCTCAACCTGCCTGACCTTGGCGCAAAGGCAGCCCAAATGCTGGATAAAAGGATGAAAAAGGAACACAACGCCTCTAACACGCCTGATGACCTTTCCGGATTGAAGTGGTACACCCGTCACAAAATCGCTCAATTTATTGCCGCACAGACAACATTTGAAGAAGACCTGGCCGCCAAATTAGACTTGGCCACCGGCCGGGTTGCCAATCCCCGTGGGATAGTCGTCACTGTTCATCGCAGTACAACTGAGGCGCCTGTTAAAACCCGCCTCGACCTGTGCCAGGTTCATAACGACATACACAATGGTTCGGAAAAAAACAGGGCTGCTTTCAACATCGCCAGTGGTATCTTCTGCTCCCAGCTGGAAGAACGTGTGCTGGGCGAGGGAGCTACAGGATATTTTGCTCTGATAAAAAAGTACCCTGAAGGGACCCGATTAAGATGGCTGACACCGGGTGATCGGGGCAGTCTTTACGAGCAGATGCGGCAGCTTAAATACCCGGAACGGGTTGTAAAACTGCTTGAAGCCTCCCCCAATACGATTCTGTTCCCTTCCAGTCCCGCCATTTTAGACGGAAAGCATCGCTGGGCATGGTTGGAAGTCGATCCTTACACCTACAAAACCATGACTGTTCTGGATAATGGTGACCACGGCAGCATGACTGAAAAGGTTATGACTGATTTTGGTAAAGATGCCATGAGTTATCTTGGCGGAGCAATGATGGGGGCGGGTATGTCAATCTGGGGTATCAGCGGTTTTTCTCTGATAACCGATGATTACAAACTGATCCTCAAAGAAGCCCGGGCCTTTGTCATGGGTCTGGGAGAAATGTTCTCCACGAACAAAACTCTGGGACCCGGGGATATCAGCTGGGACTTGGGGAAATTACCCCAGGGGGGGTATGCAGGTAAATACCAAAGCTATAAAGAAATGCTGGAAGCTCCTAAAGCAGAACTCGGCGGATTTTCCCAGGGATTCAAAGACGGAGTGGCCGTCTATTTTCATATGGCCCAGTAACAGATACTGAGCGTGCCAGTAATTTGCGGTCATAGAAAAAATATTGTCTTTTCAAGCATTCCCATTAAAAAGGGAGGGCAGATTCTCCTGGGGGCAGTTCTCCTGGCAGGATTATTTTTATCCTCCTGTGCCAATCAAGGGGTGCGGGTTCCCCCCCCATAAGTATGGTTCCCACGGGCGAACACCAGGTGGGTAAATTTGTCTGGTTTGATCTTTATACCGATGATATGGAGGCTATCACCCAATTTTATCAGGGCTTGTTCGGCTGGTCCTTTGAATCCGTCCATTTTGGAACCCGCCAGGTTAAAACCATTTTTCCAGGCAGGATTCCGATTGCCACGGCAGTCTTAAGCCTCCCCCCTGGACAAAAAAATCAAGGAATCCAGATGGCTGGGATATATCTCAGTGGAAGATGTGGACCAGGCATCAAAGATCATAGAAAAAAACAAAGGCATTCTCCATGTCCGGCCCAAGAACCTTCCTGAACACCGTAAAGCAGAGGTATTGTCGGCAAAGGAGCCCCCACGGACCACCCGGGAAGATCCTTTTTCCCGGTGCCATGGATTCTCCAAAAAATGGGCTCCATAGGCTTTTTTATCATATACATCCCTGCACCATTACCGCCCATGTCATAGAAGCCCAGATCATTGGGGATAAAACTTCCCACAACTGCGGTTCGGCCTTGAAATTCTCCAGCACTACAGGTGCCGCAATTTTCCAGGAGACGATGGGAATCCCTCCCCCAGGGATAGGGTTTTTTATGCCCCCTGTCTCTACAGGCATACTCCCACTGGGCCTCTGTGGGAAGAAAAAATCCCTTCTTCCTGAACCGGACCGGGTATTCTATGATCCGTACGCAATCGAATTCTTTGACGGACTTCCCGGCCATGTCACCCATGTGCCGGTTCTTTTCGGGCAAGAGCGAATTGACCAAAAACTGATGGAGAACGGATTTCAACAAGGGCTTAAAACCCTTTTCATCGCAGAAGGGCTTCTGATGTATATACCGCCTCAGGCAGTGGACGGTCTCATGGCCTTTATCACAGCCGCATCCTCGCCAGACAGTGTATTTGTAGCTGATTATTTCCCCTTGGATGTCATTGATGGCACGAGCCCATTGAAAGAAGATAGGGTGCTCAGGCAATTTGTTGAAAATGAAGGCAGCACCCTGATGTCTCGACTTTTTCGTCCACCGGGGCTTTTACAACATCAATCTCGTTCCAGCACCATCCTTGAAACAGGCTTATTTCAGAGGAGAAAGTACAAAAAGGCAGGTTTCGTCTATGTTTAATTTTGTCAAAGCCTTTGTCGCTTCTTAACATGGTTTGCTATTCTATGTTGATTAAACTCCATGAAATTGGATGCAAGGTTAAACTACTTTTTAGTGAAATTATGGATTTGAAAAAGAGAGCTGTCTATTTACGGTCACTGTAAACCCTTAATCAAAAGGCGTTGAATTCTTTTTCCAGTAGTGATGGGAATTCATATTCAACCAGCGACACATAGTATTCATAGGGCTGTTTCTTTCCAGATATAAATGGGCACAATTGGGATGGATAAAAATATCCTTGATCAATCAATGTTCAATTTTTGTCATTTTAATCCAGGTATCTTGTGGAAGGAAAAGAATTCTTTTTGTTGGGGCAGAGGCAGTGGCGGGGGGGGGGGGGGGGGGG
>DAOWDR010000338.1 GCA_030638935.1 Desulfobacteraceae bacterium
GGTGTGGGGAGTTATTGGGATCTCCTCCTTTTTGGCCTATACCATGTTTTTTAAAGAAAAAGGGCCTGAAAAAGCCCTTTATAATAAAATCGAACTAGCCCATGTCAAACTGCCGGAAGAGATGCTAAAGTTCAGCTTTAACCATTTTCCGGATCTCTATTTTTCCCTGGTGAATTTTAACACCGAGGTCACCCTATTTGACAGGGAACTTGCCCGGATTGAGGACATTGCACAAAAATATCCGGAACAAAAAAAAATTACAAATACTGAAAAAAAAATTCTGGAAAAGGGAAAAAACACCCTGGTAAAAACATTTTCAAAGCTGGAAAAACCCATCAAAGAAATCTATGTCCTATTCCAGGTCAACGAGACCCAGGGCCTTGCACAAATTAAAGAAAAAGAAAAAGATCTGACCGACATTGCCCAAACTGCCTTAAAAACAGCCCAGGAGCAAACCAAAAAATTCACACCCCATGCACCCCAGGTGCCCGAAGGCATCTTCCAGGGAACCCTGTATAAATTGAAAAAGAAATTTCTATGACAAAATTTACCAATATTTCACTGAGCCTTAAAAAAACAGCCGAGCTTTACCCCTTTAAAAGAGCCGTGGTCTATCCCGATGGCCGGGACAAAAACGGGCGGGTATTATACAGCCAGATAACCCTAAGTCAGTTGGACAAGCTTTCCGACAGCCTGGCCTTTGGACTTGAAAGTATCGGTATCATCAGGGGAACCCGGACCATTTTAATGATCACCCCGGGGATGGAATTTTTTATCACCATGTTTGCCATGTTCAAAGTTGGGGCAATCCCTGTTGTGGTGGATCCCGGCATGGGAATTGACCGGATGCTTCAATGTCTTCAACAGGGCAGACCCAAGGCATTCATCGGCATTGAAAAAGCCCACTTGCTCCGCACCCTGAAGCCCAAATATTTTAAAACCGTCAAACATTGGGTAACAGTGGGCAAAAAATGGTTCTGGGGCGGCCATACCCTGGATCAGCTCATGGACCATACCAGGGAAGACTTTCCCTGCGCCAATACCACATGGGATGAAACTGCGGCCATTGTATTTACCACCGGTTCCACAGGACCTGCCAAGGGGGTTATCTACACCCACGGAAATTTTGAAGCCCAGATAAAACAGATCCAGACCCATTTTAAAATTGAACCCGATGAAATTGATCTTCCAACCTTTCCCCTGTTTGCCCTGTTTGATCCAATACTGGGAATGACGGCTGTAATCCCGGATATGGACCCGACAAAACCTGCCAAGGTAAACCCGGTTAAAATAATCGAAGCCATTGAAAATCACGGGGTGACCAATATGTTTGCCTCCCCGGCCCTGCTCAACCGGGTGGGTAAATACGGCAAAAAAAATAAAATAAAATTGCCATCCCTGCGACGGGTGGTGTCGGCCGGAGCGCCTGTCAGTCCCTCCAATATTGAACAATTTTCAACCATGCTTTCAAAGGAAGCCCAGATCCATACCCCCTACGGCGCCACAGAAGCGGTTCCCATCATATCAATTGGATCCCATGAAATTTTATCGGAAACCAAAAAACTCAGTGAACAGGGATTTGGCATGTGCATTGGCAGACCCATATGCGATACCGTGATCAGGCTATTAAAAATCATTGATGATCCCATAACCCAACTGAGGGATTCCCTGGAGGTTTCTGAAAACCAGGTGGGGGAAATAGCGGTAAAAGCCGATCTTGTAACAAAACAATATTTTAACAACCGGGAGGCAGACCTTCTGGCAAAAATCCCTGATACCGACGGAACCATCTGGCACCGCATGGGAGACCTGGGGTGGCAGGATTCAAAGGGCCGGATCTGGTTTTGCGGCAGAAAAAACCACAGGGTCACCACTGGAAATGAGACCCTGTTCACCATTCCGGTTGAAGCCATTTTCAACAACCATGAAAAGGTTTTCAGAAGCGCCCTTACAGGGGTTGGGCCCAAAGTAAATCAGATACCGGTGATATTCATTGAACCTAAAGAAAAAATATCCGATAAAAAAAGATTTATCAAGGAACTTTCAGCCCTGGCCAAATCCAACCCCCTGACTTCAGGTATTGAACATATTTTCATAGAAAAAGACTTTCCAGTGGATATCCGTCACAATTCAAAAATATTCAGGGAAAAACTGGCTGTAAAAGCCAAAAACAAACTCAAGCTGGAAACAAGGCTAAATCACCCCCCACCCCCCCCCCGTTAATCCGGTAAAAGATCATAAAAATAGAGCATGGCATCGGATCTGGTAATTATACCGATGATTTTATCATCCTTCATCACGGGAATCCTGCCGATATCATATTTGATCATGAGTTTGGCAGCCTCAATGGCACTTTTGTCATGGGTGATGCTAACAAGCTTTCGACTCATAAAGGCCTTTATGGGTGCCTGCATCTGCTTTGACTTCCTGATTTTTTTAAAATCCCGCCGGGAAATTATCCCAACCAGATTCTCATCCTTGTCCACCACAGGCATGCCGGTGCAGCCCATATCCCTTAACAGCATAGCCACCTCTTCAACCAGGGTATCCTGATCCACTGTGACCACGGGATAGGACATAATATCAGACAACATGACCGAGGAATACTGGTTGCCGTTGACCAGTTCTATTATCATCTCCTTTAGGGTTACAGGATTGACTCCCTTTAACAATGCAGATCCTGCCCCGGGGTGTCCCCCTCCCCCCATGCTTCTCATGATCAGGCCGATATTTATCTCATCCACACCGCTTCGACCGATCACCATGCACTTATCCTGTTCCGTATCCCGGAAAATACCAAAGGCCACATCCACATTCACAATTTCCCGGTACATTTGCAAAACCATGGCCAGGTTCTGAACCCGGCCGCGGATATCCAGCAGCGATAAGCTAAAGGAAAATCCTCCCAATTGGGTCCGTTCAGCCTTCTGGACCATCTCAAAAAGAATGTCCTTTTGTCTCTTACTATAGGCCGATTTTAAAAAGGTGGATAAAATATTCAAATCAGCTTTCCGAGCCAGCAGAAACCCTGCAGCATATGCATCTTCAGCTAGGGTGGAGGGAAAGGACAAATTACCTGTATCCTCATAAAGCCCCATTAAAAAAAGGGTGGCCTGGATGGGGGTTATCAATTTTCGCTGTTTTTCTATTTCCTGTATCAGTATGGTAACCGCTGCCCCGGTCTCCCTGACTGTTTTCTCTTCGGTTTCCATATCCCCATTAATATGGTGATCCCAGACAATGATCCGAAGATCCTGTTTTTCCCTCAAGGCCAACATCCGCCGGTCAAGGCGCTCCCATGTATGGGTGTCTACAACGATGAGGGTATCCACTTTTTCATAATCAATTTCCGCCGGAGAATAAAAATCAAATAAATCCTTGTGAATGGATAAAAATGTTTTAAGATTGGCATTGATTGAACCGGGCAGTACCGGTTTTGCATCTGGATACACAAGCGTAGCTGCAACAAGACTTGCCAGGGCATCAAAATCCGAACCTTTATGGGTGGTGATGATCTTCATATGTCCTCATTTGTTAGGGTTATTCCTTTGGCATATTATACCTGTGCCAAATGGAAATCAATGTGTTTGTCCATTGGATTTCCATTCATTTCATTTTTCCATGGTTTGTCAATCTGCTGACAGGTCACATTACAAAATATTCATGGCCCAATGAATTGAAATGCCGGTGTATTTTTTTAAAAAAAGGCGGGGTCTGCTGGATCAGGTTGGAGGTAATATTTCGGATTTTGGAAATTTTTTTATGGTTTGGTTAACAAAAAGCAAGTTCCTCTCTGTAGAAGCCTGTTAAAAGGGGCGTTGATTCAATTGCCAATGATCATTTAGTTCTGGTTTAAAAAAGATGGAAATGGTATCGTTTCAAAATCGAATGATAAAATTATATTTGCCCTATGATATCTTGATGTTGATCAAAAAGGAGACAGAGCCTTCATGAGAATTGTTCTGCATTATGTGTTTGCAGCAGTGATTTTAAGTTTGTACGGCGGTGAAGTCTGACCCATGCTTGACGAGATGCCCTCCGGGATGTTGGGGGCTTATACAAGTTTGAGCCTTGGTGTAATGTTTATTGCCAGACCGTTTATGCTTAAAAAATTTGTCAACCGGTCATTGTTGATAGATCAGGCAAAGCAACAGTTTTTCATTGAATATATAATGATATTATTGGCAGGTTGCCTTGTCCTCTTGTTGAATTTTCTTTTGTTTTCCGTACCATTTGTCAATGGTGTCGTGTTTTTTATCGGTTTTATTTCATTTGGATTTTTCATTGCAATCGACATGTCCCTGGAAAAAGAACGAAGGGTGATTGAAAAAGCCATGGAAGATTCAAATGTCGTCATGGTGTCCAAACAATTTTATCCGTTGACCCGGAAATTTTTTATCGTAGCGCTTGTGACCACTCTGCTGGTGATGACGATCATCATGCTGATCATTGGAAGAGATATGGCATGGTTGGCCGGCATGGATCCGGCTCAAATGAATATCATGATGGGAATAACCACAAAAACAATTTTTAAAGAGATTTCCTTTGTCATCACTATCCTTTTAGCACTGGTCATTAATATTTTATACTCATATTCAAAAAATCTCAAACTGCTTTTTCAAACAGAAACCAATGTATTGGAATCTGTGACCAACGGTGATCTTTCAACTCTTGTGCCGGTGGCGACCAATGATGAATTCGGTGTGATCGCAACCAATACCAATAAAATGATTCATGGCCTGCGGGACAGAATCAGGATTTTGACACGGCTGAACATTGCAAAAGAAGTACAGAAAAATCTTTTACCGAACAATGCACCAAATTATCCCCAAATGGATATCTCAGGGCGGAGTTTATATTGCGAGGAAGTGGGCGGAGATTATTTTGATTATTTTAAATTTTCTGAAAATAAAATTGGTATTGCCCTGACAGACTCTGCAGGACATGGTGTCGGAGCCGGGCTTCACATGACAACCATCCGTGCGTTTTTCCGGTATGGTGTCGAGGATTATAAAGGTCCTAGTTCACTGATTCATTCCGTCAACAAACAGGTGACAAGGGACAGTTATGAGTCGGGTCGGTTTACAACGGTTTTTTTTGTTGAGATTGATCTGGAAAACAGACTGATTAAATGGATCCGGGCCGGGCACGAGCCAGCCGTGTTTTTTAACCATGGTACCGGTAAATTTCACAGGCTGCTTGGTGATGGAATGGCATTGGGCGTGGATGTGAATATGCAGATCAATGAATATGAAGTTCATGGATGGGAAAAAGGAGACTTCCTGATGATTTTCTCGGATGGGCTGAAGGAATCAAGGAATCCACAAGGTCAGATGTTCGGAGAAAAACGAATCACAGACAGTATCGCAGAAAATGCAGACCAGCCTGCTGAAACAATTAAGAAAAAGCTGATACAGGATCTTGATGATTTTCGTAAAACCATACCCATTGAAGATGATATCACTATTGTGGTTGTTAAGTTTTTATGAAAAAATAGCGCATACGCTGACACAATTGGAAAAAAGGGCTTGATAAACTAAAGTGGCTGTTAAAAAAGAGAAGATAGACATTCCGGTTGTTAAAAAATCCCTGACCTCATGGATTTTTGACGGGAATATAAAGCTTCAGATTCTGCTGGTGCTGATTATCCTGGTGACGGTGGCTGCAAGGGTCGTCCCCCTTGAAATGCAGAAGCGGATTGTCAATGAAGCCATTAACCTGCGAAAACTGGATCTTCTGGTCATTTATTGCGGGATTTATCTTGCAGCGGTTGTTCTGGCTTCTTTGCTGAAGCTGAGTATCAACATCATCCAGACCCGGATTAGTGAACAGGCAACGGCTGGTATGCGAAAGCAGCTGTATCACCACATATTGAATATGCCGTTGGGGTTTTTCAGAGGCACACAGCCCGGCACAGTCGTCAATTCATTAATTAATGAGCTGACGGTTCCGGGAAATTTTGTGGGGATGGCAATCGCTGTTCCTTTAACCAATATTGTCACCCTTGTTGCCTTTGCCGGTTACCTGATTATCCTGAACCCCATGCTGGGGATTGTATCCTTTTCCATATATCCGATCATGCTCTATGTTATTCCGGTTCTACAAAAACAGGTCAACCGGGATAACAAGAAGAGAGTGAACACCTCCAGGGTATTGTCATCCAAAATTGTTGAGTCGGTTTCCGGTATCCATGAAGTTCAGGCCAATGGTGCCTTTGAAATCGAAAACAATAAATTTGACGACATGGTCAACTTCCTGATGAAAATCCGCATAAAGTGGAGCAATTTTAAGTTTGCCATCAAGGTCGTGAGCAATCTTTTTATTAATATGGGGCCGTTTCTGATTTTTCTTATCGGCGGGTATCTGGCTATTAAGGGGCAGTTGGGATTGGGTGCCCTGGTTGCCTTTCTGTCTGCCCAGGAAAAATTGTATGATCCATGGAAGGAGCTGATTGACTTCTACCAGGTGTATCAGGACGGATCAATAAATTATTATAGAACCAGGAATTTTTTTGATGTTAAGTTTGAGAATGAACTTGTTCCTGAAAACAGAGAAGCGTATGACCTGGATATTACCATTAATGTTGAAAATATGAGCCTGGAAACAGAAGAAGGAATAAAACTGCTTGACGATATCAGTCTCACGGTCGCACCGGGAGAACATATTGCCCTGGTCGGCTTTTCAGGAAGCGGAAAAAGTTCGCTTGCCTTGTGCCTGGCCCAGCTTTACAAATACACATCCGGTCATGCAACCATCGGGAATATTGAAATTTCCGACCTCACCAAAGCAGATATGACCAAAAACATGGGCCTGGTATCTCAGTCTCCATTTATATTTGATGGTACTATCAGGGAAAACCTCATGTACTCCTATCTTGCACTTCATGGGGAGGAATGTGTTTCTGAGGGGGACTGCGCACCTGAACTGGATGACCTTGTCCAGGTGCTTCAACAATCTGGATTGTTTGTGGATGTGTTAAGATTCGGGTTGAACACCATTGTTGAAAAAACGGCAGAGGCTTCTATCCCGATCATTATTAAAATGAGGAAAAATTTCCAGAAAGAGTTTGGTGATTCCATTGGCGAATGGGTTGAGTTTTTTGATGAAAAGCAGTTTCTTTCTTCAGCCAGTATTGGTGACAATATTATTTTTGGTGCCCCTGTCTCGGATGAGTTTAAAAATGAAAACCTGGTTAAAAGCAAGTTTTTTTTAACTTTTTTGGATGATGCGGATCTAACCCGCCCCCTGTTGACGCTTGGAAAGGAAATAGCGGATCAGACAGTGGATATTTTGAAGAACATCGCCCATGAAAAATTGTTTTTTGAGCAGAGCCCTATAAAACTCGAAGAGTTTGAAATGTATGAGGGACTTGTCAGAGAGATAAAAAATAAAAACCTTCACCAGATCAATAAACGCCAGGCCATCGATCTTCTGGACCTGGCATTGCGGTTTTCACCCGGCAAACACAGGATTGCCATTATCCCTGAATTCATGATCAACCTGATTCTTGAAGGAAGATACATGTTCCGGGAAAGAATCAAATACAAGGCCCCGCATGCCATCGCATTTTTCAGGAATGATCAGTATATTCATTCACAGACCATTTTTAATAATATTTTGTTTGGCATTCTAAAGACAACCAATCCCGATGCCCAGGAAAAGATAAATAAATTCATGATTGCGCTTTTAATTGGTGAGGATTTTCTTGAACGAATGATTGAGATCGGTATGAACTTCAGTGTCGGCACTCAAGGCAACAGACTTTCCGGAGGGCAGCGGCAGAAACTTGCGATTGCAAGGACCTTTTTAAAATCACCGCCCATAATGATTCTTGATGAGGCAACCTCTGCGCTTGATAATAATTCTCAAAAAAGAATCCAGAATGTGCTGTCACGGATATGGAAAGGTAAAAGCACATTGATTGCTGTTGTTCACAGGCTTGATATTGTAAAAGAATACGACAAGGTTGCTTTTCTGAAGGCAGGCAAAATCGTTGAAATGGGAACCTATGATGAATTGATGGAAAAAAAGGGATATTTTTATGAACTCGTCTATGAACATAAGTGATTCAGAGGATAAAAGCGAATTTGTAGCAAACCTGAATGCATTTCGGCAGATAGATTTTTTTTCCGGTATTTCCATTGAGGTCATGAAGCTGTTTTCATTCCTCTGTCAACGGCAGGTGTATAAAGATGGAGACTATATTTTTCGACAGGACGATGATGACGGTTGCTCCTATTATATATTATCCGGAAAAGCAAAACTTGTTTTAGAAAAAAAGCCAAAAGAGTATGTCATCCGGGAATATGCAGCAGAAAGTTATTTCGGTGTGTTGGGTCTGATGACCCCCATGGTAAAACAGTTTTCTCTCATTGCAGCACAGGATACAACCTGTATCGTTATGACCCGAAAGGCTTTTCTAAAGGTTGTGGACCAGTTCCCTGACACATCGTTTAAAATAGCACGGTCCATCGGGCAGAAAATTATGCAGGCTGAAAGAAAATGTATTCTGGAATTCGAGTCAAAAGAGAGGGATGATTTGAAAAATCTTTTAGGCATCAGCCTGATATAGATGGAATTGAGATTGACAAGTTAATAAAGTGTCTTTACGATAATAACATGGGAAAGGTTAAGGTATCCATAAAACTGAAAAACCGTTTAAAGGATCTGGAAAAGATCAATAAAGCGGTTTTAAAACTGCACACAGCCATTGACTGCACCAAACGGGAATTTAAGGAAATCGACCTGGTTCTGGAAGAGCTGTTCACCAATGTGGTGTCTCATGGGTTCAATGATGATAAGGAACATGAGATTGATCTATCCTTGTCATGTGATGAGACATCATTGATGATTCGCATGGAAGACGATGGAAAACCGTTTGATATCACAGCGGCGGGCATTCCAGATACAAGATGTGCCATTGAAAAACGATGTGTTGGTGGCCTGGGGATTCATTTTGTAAAACATTTTATTGACGAGTGTACCTATTCTCGTAAAAATGGTAAAAACATAGTGGTACTGAAAAAAAAGATATCAAATGATGATCACCTGGAAACAGACTCAAAAGCCAAATAAAAATTATAAAGGATATCGTTCATGAAAATTATCCAGGAAAATAATAACGGGGTGGAAATATTCAGCGTTAAGGGCAGTCTTGATTCCAACACGTCACCGGAATTTGAAACAAGGATATATGCAGCCCTTGAAAGCGGCCAGCGAAAACTGATTCTCAATCTGGAAGATCTGGAGTATATTTCCAGTGCCGGTATAAGAGTGATGCTGAAAACAACAAAGGATCTTAAACGCATGGATGGGAATATCGTTCTTTGTGATTTGCAGGATTATGTCAGGGAGGTATTTGATATCGCAGGTTTTGACGGTTATCTGAACATTGAAAAAAATCTTGAAGCAGCCATGATAAAAATCTAACCTTAAGGCTCTTTTATCCCGATCAATCCCTTTTCACCCAGTGATCTCAAAAAAAGTGTAACAGAAATTTCCGCTTCTTTGTAATTTAAAGTATGAAGGGTGGCAAATTCTTTGATAATTGTTTTAACATTTTTTTCCCCATCCAGCATCGACCAGACATCCATCCCCAGGCAGTCCAACTGGATTTTCCGCTGAAATACTGTTCTGGGGTTTTGTTGAATCATTTTTTGAATCCGAACAAAAAAAGCCTTATACCGTGATGGGTAGGAGAGAATCAAATCCCCTGAATCCAAAAAGATTTCTTCAACAAGCGAATTCTTCTCAGGGACACACAAAAGTGCATCTGTTTTTGCCGGGCTTTGTTTATTCACCAATAAATGATCCTTTTATCAAATCCTGTTCAAATTTGTCGGGAGAATCAACCATGATACCCAATATTCTGTTGGCTTGTTGATCATGGCAGATTTTAAAAATTGTAAACAATGAATATTGGCTCAAGAATGGCAGTATCTCGGCATTTTTAAACCGGCCATGCCTGTATGACCATTCAATTGTATTGCCCCGGGCGCAAACCCCTGTTTTGCCAAACCCTTTCAGCTGGGGCAGCCGCTGGGCTGCAAATTCAGATAGACTTATTTTTGATAATAAAAACACAGCAGGCCCCCAGCTGAAAATGGTCAGGATTTTCTTTTTATGTTTTAAATTAATGATATAGCAGCCAGGTTTAAAACTGTATTCCATCAGGCTAAAATATCTTGGGCATGAAAAATTCAGGCCAAAAGCCTGCCATTGTGTCCGGCCAGACATGGGATGGTCTGTAAAGGAGGTTAACATCAGTGCCTGAAGGGAGTTGACGACAATTTCAGATTCGGAAAAAAAACGGATCAGTGTCAGCCGTTTGCAAAGGGAACAGAAGATAAGAGTTCCGTTCCCTTTTGAAGATGCATTTTCCCAAGAAAAAAAGAAAAACTCAAACTGTTTTACAGGGTGGGAAAATAATTCAGGTGTCGGCAGTTCGTGGATATTGATCTTTAATTTTTTTTGGGACTGGGAAATGAATTTTTTTAAATATTTTTCAAGTGTAAATCGTTTCGGTGCCTCGGTCCACTTAATCTCTATCCCGGGCAGGGCATTCCCTCCAATCAGCAGGTGGGTGGCATCAAGGCTATCGATTTCCCAGGTCAGAGGAACGTCCAAAGAGATACCGTTCCAGGCAATGGTTTTGGGTAGAATTTTTATTGGTTTCAGCATAGGGTCTTGAAAAATTAATAGGGCACAAATCGGTCCCACAGCAGGTTGTTGTTTTTTCCAGGCTGGGGTTGCAGTTTTTTCTTTTCAGGAAACTGTTTCATAAAACAGATTTTCTCTCGTTCAAGCTGGCTGGTCAAGGTCATTTTGACAGCAGTCCCGATTTTTTCCTCTTCATTCATGACATTGTGCTGCAATATCAGGCTAATTGTTTCATTCTGTTCATTTGTAAAAGACCATTTCCAGGCAATTAAGGTCTGGAAAGGATCCCCTTTGTACTCATTGGGCGGCCCCAGTTGTTCTTTGTATTTGTTCAATAAAGTCTTGAAAAATTTTTTTGACGGATCAGCAAATTTTAATTTTATTCTGACAATTTTTTTGGGCTTGTCACACAATCCATAGGCTATCAGCCCGGATTTAAACCCTTGTTGGGCAATTGTCTCTCCTTCTGCGAGGTATTGATTAAATGCAATTTCCCGGCAGGTCTTCATGTTAATTAAATGATGATAGTTTATGATATCATCTCCCAACTTAAATCCACCGATATGAAGAGGGAATTTTGCGTAGGCCGGGTGGTGTAACAGCAGCAAAATTACGAAACATAAAATAAACCCTTTTGTTTTCATTGTCCCTCCCTTTTGGCGACACCCATTGAAATCGTCAAGCAGCCTTGTGTATGACTATTATTCTATCACAGGCCGGTTTTATTAAAAAGCAGTACTTCCAAGAGATTTCAATATCAAGGTGAATCCCATGGCAAACATCCCTGTCAAGCCCATGCCGCAGGAGAATCCGGCCAGAAGAACCGGGGCATACTGCCGCCATTGTTTTCCATATCGTTTTAAAAAAAAGAATCTGCCCAGCACTGCACCGATCACTTCAAGAATAAGACCATGGGGCGTACTTTGGCCCAGCCCCCTGACAATACCATAAATCAGGAGAACCGGTAATCCAAAAAGGGTCAGAACCGCATATGTTGCCAGGCCAAAACCCATACCGGATATAACGCTTGTCCCGTT
This sequence comes from Desulfobacteraceae bacterium, assembly GCA_030638935.1. GTDB lineage: Bacteria > Desulfobacterota > Desulfobacteria > Desulfobacterales > Desulfobacteraceae > NBML01. The sequence continues at coordinate 11,697 of DAOWDR010000338.1, forward strand.
AAGTGCCTGGTAGAACAGAGAATTGCCTTCCAGGGTGGAAGACTGCATGAGAAGCGTATTCAGTGCCTGCAGGTGCCACAATTCCTGGGCATAGGGATAAGTGGCAGAAGGGATCGGGGCCAGGCGCCAGATGAACTGGGAAAACAGCAGGCTGGCGATCATCACAACAGGGAAGACAATAAATTCTGCCTTGATGACTCCCCTAAAGCTGGTGCCGGTCAGTTCAATCTCCCTGAAATTTACCGTGGCCTGACCATAATTGTGGATGGGGATCGGCGCATACCATATTTCGATTCCCTGATAACCGAAATATTTTGCACCTGCTATGAAGCTTGCCTCCCTGACCAGCGGTAAACTTACAAATTGGCCGGCAATTCCTTCCATTCTTGCGGTGATATAGGAAATAACAGGGGTATAGACAAATCCGTAAATCAAAAAGAAAATCCATGGAAAGGTGGGGACCAGAATGGTACACAGAATGATATAGGCGATGGTTGAAAAGACATATATGGCAATGGCGACTTTAAAATCAAAATCCCCCCTGCCGGGTGGTGGATGTAATAGATCCTTTAAGCTGCCCCTGTTTTTCCGGGTGGGTCCCCAGAAAGACCGTATCACTTGCCAGAGGCCAATGAGACCGATGGAAAGGCCCAATCCTATACCAAAACTCATGTAAAAATCAAAGTTATTGGCAAAAACGGTTTCAACCGTTCCCATACCCTGGTGCCAGCTGCTAAGAATGCCGTGGTGATACAATACCGGGTTGGCCACAATCGTTATTAAAAGCCCGATAAGCCCGCCTATGACGGCCCAGAACGGAAGGACCATCCCCAGAAAGATCAGGGTCAGATCAAGCTGAATACCGGTTGCA
>DAOWDR010000605.1 GCA_030638935.1 Desulfobacteraceae bacterium
CCATTTGCAGGGTTTAGATAATTTTTCACCACCCCAGTGGCACAGGGATAATCTAAAAGTTCCGCCAGCATTGGACCTGTCTGCCCCTCCATCATATCCTGGGACATGATTCCGGTCAGGATCAGATCATAGTTGCCCTTTCCCGCCACAGCCGCCAGCTTTGATGCCGTGACAAAGGCGGAACCATATCCCGGGTCCCGGGTAACAATATGAATTCCTCGATCCGCCCCCATTCCAAAGGCCCTTTTAATGACGGAGACAACATGATCAGGACCTGCGGTGATCACGTCCACCCGGACCCCGGGCATTCCGGGTTCCCCGGATTTATCCCTCAAGGCCAGGGCTTCTTCCAGGGCAAATTCGTCAAACCGGCTCATTTCGCCGTCATCTGGTCCCTGTTTGATGCAAACTAAAATTTTCATATCTCCACCATACACTTGAAACAACAGCTTATCAAGAAAAAATAATAACGAACGTTCATTTTTTTACAGAAACCCCGATGAACCCAATGCGTTAAAAAAATCCTGAAACGACATTGTTACAATAAGAATATCCACGAATAAAAAAAATTTGATAAGATTGAATAATATTATATATCTTGAATATGTTTCAGTTAACAATGCAAGCCAAAATAATTGTCTGTAAATTCAGATGTTGAAAAGAAAATCCAAATCCCGCCCACATCTGTTTCACCATACTAAACAAGGAGGAGAAAATGTGGCCTCCATTAATGTGGAGCGTGTGATTCTGGAGGATCACCATGTGGATCAGGTGGCAGTACCATTCTCCATGAGAGCCTGCACTTTTTCAGGTAAATTTTCAACCTGCAATAGATATAAGCTGCATTTTTTCATATCCAATTCCCAGGGTCCGGTTTAATATTCTATTGCTGTCCTAGTCTGGATGCCATGATTTCAATGGGATTCACATAAAAATCCAAACAAAAATACAAGTCTCACACTTTTTTTATTGACAATAAAAAAGTCATGCTATATTTTTTAAAAAACAGAATAAAATTAAATCAGTTTAAAAATTATTTTATCCTTGTTTGTCAATGTATTAACCCATATCAGATACGAGGGGCCAGGACATGGATGTGATTCAAACCAAAATTGATGTAAATTCCAAAGAATACAAAACCAATTACAAAGAAATGACCACCCTGGTTGAGGACCTGAAAAACGAACTTGACAGGGCCATGAACGAACGGTCTCCCAAGGCCATAAAACGCCATGAAGAATCCGGCAAACTGCCCGCCGTAAAAAAACTTGAACTGCTGCTGGACAAAAACACCCCGTTTCTGGAAATTGCTCCCCTGGCAGCCAAAGGACTCTACGACGGGAAGATCCACAAGGCAGGAATTGTCACTGGTATTGGCGTGGTTTCGAGCAAAGAATGCATGATTTCCATGAACGATGCCACAATCAAAGGCGGGGCCATGTATCCCATGTCCGTAAAAAAGACCCTGCGCTGCCAGGCCATTGCCATGGAAAACCGGCTTCCTTTTATCAATCTCATGGACTCCTCCGGGGCCTTTCTTCCCATGCAATCTGAAATTTTTCCGGATCTGGATGACGGAGGCAGGGTATTTTACAACCAGGCCATGATGTCCAAAATGGGGATACCCCAGATTGTGGGAGTTATGGGATTGTGCACGGCGGGAGGTGCCTACGGCGTAGCCATGTGTGACGAAATTGTCCATGTAAAAGATCATGGGGCTATTTTTCTGGGAGGGCCTCCCCTGGTCAAGGCGGCAACAGGGGACGAGGTTTCCGCCGATGACTTAGGCGGCCCCATGGTCCATTGCCGGGAATCCGGTGTATCAGACTACTATGCCGAAGACGATGGACATGCCATCCAGATCATCCGGAAAATAGTAGGAAACCTGCCGGAAAATAAAAAATCAACCCTGACCATGATGCCTCCGGCACCCCCCATTTATGATCCCAAAGAACTTTACGGCATTGTCAGCCCAGACCTTTCCAAACCCTATGATTGCAGGGAGGTTATTGCCAGGGTTGTGGACAACAGCCGGTTTTTGGAATTCAAGGAGATGTACGGCCCCACCCTGGTGACGGGATGGGCCCATATCCACGGCTATCCC
>DAOWDR010000333.1 GCA_030638935.1 Desulfobacteraceae bacterium
GGCCAGTATACCTGTGGAAAGCGTAAAGGATCCTCTTGGGTTCAGATAATCCTTGCCGATTCTCACCAGGTTCACCTGTCCCATGAGCTTGCTTTTTATACCAATATAAAAATCCTCTTCGGTCAAGGAGGCAAACTCCGCCCATTTTGCATCCCCGGCAGCACAGACAACCGCATCAACCTTCCCAATTTTTTCAAACATTAATTTTATGGATTCATGGTCTGCAATATCTACATTTACATCCCCTGAATTTCTTCCAGCGATGATCACTTTGTGTTTTTTTAAAAAATGCTTGCTGATTTTTTTACCGATTGTACCGTTTCCACCAACTATTAAAATTTTCATTGTGACTCCTTTTTGAGATTTGTTTTTATTATTGACTGATAAATTATATCTGATAGACTTATTTGTCCAATGAATAGTTTTGATACTAACAATCAAAAAATGTGATGATTATGAGTTTGCAGATTGATTATTTAAGAACCTTTATTGCCCTGGCCGAGACAAAAGGATTTACCAAAACAGGTATCCAGATTAACCGGTCACAATCAGCAGTAAGTATGCAGATTAAAAGGCTTGAGGATGAAATCGGCAAAAAATTGTTTGAAAGGATAGGGAAGACAGTAAAACTGACCGCGGAAGGTCATATTCTTATCAAATATGCCATGAGAATTGTAAAGGAGCATGATGTGTGATCAGGGATTTGCTTTTGCCCCAAAACCAGGGTTTTAAAATACCCCACATTTGAATTCAGGCAAACCAATCCATGTTGATACTGAAAAAAAAAGATCAAGAAAGGCCATCTGCCGGTTTAAAAATTAACCGGATTATCAGTTTTCGCTCATCTTTTATTATTGTCTCTTTCTATAACTTGTACCCCCAAGATAAGGATTCAGGGTTATATGTAGAGAAGCTCGTAGATGAACCTAAAATCCAGCCAAAAATCCCACATTCAGTTGCCTGAGTCACCAAATCCAGAGATAAGAAATTAAGAAAATTCAGGTTGAGTTGCGTGGGACAGCAGGATGCCGCCCATGCCTTTCATCCTCCTCCCCCCTTTGGGGGGGATAAGAGGGGGGGGAATGTGTTATACCCAATTTCGACCAAAAAACAGGAGAAATAACACATGCCCCACCTCTGGAGTTCTTTATTAACTGTTCTGTCCGAAATCACAAGAAAAAACTACACCTATATTGTTTGCTGTCCTCACTGCGGCAATCGATATTCTTATGTAAAATGCGGGTTTTATAGCCGATATTTATTTGACGACAAGTTGATAAATATCCAGCGCTACCGCTGTGATAATGATACATGCTCCCAGAAGACTTTTTCAATTTTACCCCATGCATTCTTACGGATATCCCGGGCATCATTGTGCATGTTCATGCATGTTTTAAAAATGTATAAACGAGGAAATACTATCGCCTCCATTGCCAAGGATACCGGCAGCAACTGGCCTCTAATTCAAAGATGGATTGCCAAAGCCATGAAAATCAGAGACTGGGTAAGTAAAGAATATGGAAAAACACCTCCCTGTTTGTCGTCAAAAAAGAAGTGGGCCTTTTTCATGCGGGATTTTTCCTGGGCTTTTTACCCTAAAAGATATGGGATAGGTGCCATCAACACAAAACGTATATTCCTATAAATCAAGGGCTTTGATAATCAAACCTTCGTGTTTTTTAACTTTAAATAACGGAGGTTGAATGCAAAAAGACAATGACAAAAATTTAGACATCGCCCTTTGGCGTTACGGGCTTATCAGCCCATTTTTGCACCGGGGTGCCAATGATCTGACCTTTGGGAAGATGCTTGAAAAGGCATCTTTCCAAAAATATGTTCATCCGGACGGGTCCCATGTCGCCTTGAGTTCTGAAACCCTGAGAAAATGGCTGTATCGTTACCAGCATTTAGGACTTCCAGGTCTCAAAGACAAGCCTCGATCTGACAAAGGCAAACACCAAATCCCTGACAATATATCGTCTCAAATGCTTGCCTTACGCATGGAACATCCCAGATGGACCACTGCCCGGATGATCCAAGAACTTGCTAAAACCGGTATCTGGAATGGTAGGAAACCCAGCCGCTCAGCCCTTTACAGATTTACCAAAATGCAAAACCTACAAAGAGATCCCCATATCCACCCGGAACAAAAGGTAAGGCCCTTTGCCTTTGATCATTTTGGTCAACTGTGGTCAGCGGATTTTCTTCATGGTCCGAAATTGTACTATGGCAAAAATAAAAGAAAAACATACCTGCATGTGATTATCGATGACTGTAGCCGGTATATTGTTCACGGCCGATTTTATTTGACCGAATCGGTAGAGCCTATGATTTACGATCTTATGGGAGGGGCCAAACGGTTTGGCATCCCCCAACGTTTTTACACAGATAATGGAGCGGCATATTCCAGCCGTCATCTAAAAATCATTTGTGCCAAAAACGGAATTGACCTGGTCCACACCCCGCCGTACAGACCGCAAGGTCGTGGAAAAGTTGAGCGATTCTTCAGAACCGTAAGGGATCAGTTGCTTTGTGATAAATTTAAAACTGTTGATCAACTAAACGCTGCGTTCAAAATCTGGCTTGCCCATTACCATGAAACTATACATTCTTCGTTAGAATGTTCCCCTTTGCAAAAAAGGCTGCAAACCCGGAATTGCTGCCGGGTTCTTCCACCTTCAGCCGATATCGAGTCGCTGTTCAGGATGGAACGTCGGTGCCGAGTATACAATGACTCAACCATCCGGTTTAAAACAAAACAATATGAAGTATCCAACAGCCTGCCTGGTTCCC
>DAOWDR010000507.1 GCA_030638935.1 Desulfobacteraceae bacterium
CATAGGTTCTCATATCCCTGTACAATATACTAACCTTCATTTCAGGATTGACTTGTTTTAAGGCAATGGCAGCCTTGACCGAATGAATGCAGCATACCCGGCTGCAATAGGGTCTTTGGGGCTCCCTGGAACCGACACATTGGATAAAAACCACACTGGCAACCTCTTTCACCGCCTTTTTTGCCCCCTCTTCCACCAAGGATTCAGGTTGGTAAAGCACTTGGTTGTCAAACTCCATCTGGGTCATCACCCGTGAATCTTTTCCATAATGGTATTCAGAGGGTATGGCTTCTTTTGCTCCGGTGGACATAACTGCTGCTCCAAAACTGATCTCTTTTGTTTTCCCTGCACAATTCAAATATCCGGTAAAATTGCCCACAGACCCTGAAACCGATTCCAGGGTTGTCCGGGTATACACCCTAAGGTTCTTTTCTGTATTTACCCTATTGATGAGCGTTTCCAACATGGGATATAGGGACTCACCATCAAAACAGGTTTCAAGATTTAAGGCATTTCCCCCAAGACAGTCGGATTTTTCTATCAAAACAGTATCAATACCCAACCCGGCAATGGTTAAAGCACAAGTCATCCCCACCAGACCGCCACCGACAACCAGGGCCTGCTGAACCACTTTTATCCTTTCCTGCCTCAGGGGGTAGTTATGGGCGACCTTGGCAACCGCCATTCTGACCTGGGCTTTTGCTTTTTGAGTAGCACTTTTGGAATCCTTTTGGTGAACCCATGAATTCTGGTTTCTGATATTGGCCATTTCCACCAGAAACCCGTTCAGTTGTGCATCTTTCAAGGTATCCTGAAACATGTGCTCATGGGTTCTCGGGGTACATGCGGCAATCACAATTCGATTCAGGCCAAATTCATGGATTCTCTCTGTAATACTTTCCTGGGCATCGGCAGAGCAGGAAAAAAGGTTATTTTCCACATAGGTCACATGGGGCAACCGGGCAGCATAGGCCACCACCTGATCCACATCAACTGTTCCTGCGATGTTTACCCCGCAGGAACAGACGAACACACCGACAAAAGGCTCTTCTTGACTGATATCCCGTTCTCTGGGATATAATTTTGTCTTTGTCAGGATGCCCCTTTGATCCCCAAGCAGCCCTGCTATAGATGCGGCTGCCGCAGATGCCTGGACAACGGACCTTGGAATCGCCTTGGGTGAATTAAAAGCCCCCACCACATAGACCCCCTCCCGGCTGCTCTTGACCGGTTCAAAACAGGAGGTACTGGCAAATTTATTGGAATCCAGGGCAATGTCAAATTGCCGGGCAAGGGTAATCACATCCTTGGGGGCCTCTAATCCAATGGAAAGGACTGCCATGTCAAAGGATTCAACAACCACCTCCCCTTTAACATCCACATATCTGAACCTTACACCTGTGCCCTGTTTTCCCGGTTCAATTGTGTGGGGAAAGGCTCTTATAAATCGTATGCCCTCTTGTTTAGCCTTTTCAAAATATCTTTCCGATTCTTTACCGTGACTTCTTACATCAATAAAAAAAATGGCCCGGTCAAGATGCAGACCCTTTATATGCTCCCAGGAAGCCATGCTCTGTTTTACTGCCGACATGCAGCAGATGTTGGAACAATAGGAGTTCCCGCAATCATTGTGATTCCTGGAACCCACACATTGCAACCAGGCGATTTTCCGGGGTTCCAGGTTATCCGAAGGCCTGAGCAAGGCCCCCTTATTGGGTCCGCTCACAGAAAGGAGACGCTCATATTCCAGGCTGGTCACCACATCCTTAATTTTGCGATACCCAAAAAAATCATGGGGCGAGGGATCAAAGGGCTTAAACCCCGGTACCAGGATCACGGCTCCCACATTGATGGTCAGCATCTCCCGGGCCTGGGAAAAATTAATGGCACCTGTGGGACAGAACTTTTCGCAGGCCCTGCATTTACCCAGGGTAAAATAGATACAGGATTTTGGGTCAATGGCATATTTAAGCGGAACAGACTGATCGTATTTTATATAGACCGCTTTTTTTTTATTAATGCCGAAATTAAACTCATCTTCAACATTAATGGGGCATTTTTGTGCACAAATGCCACAGGCAATACACTTATCCATATCAATATAACGGGGGTCTTTTCTGACCTTAATAGTAAAATCACCTATATCCCCCTCAACTGTTTCAACCCGGGCCAGGGTGATCAGCTCAATATTCAAATGTCTTCCGCATTCCACAAGCTTTGGCAAAAGGATACAGGAGGCACAGTCATTGGTGGGAAATGTCTTGTCCAGCCTGGCCATTGTTCCACCGATACCGGCTGTTTTTTCAATTAAATAAACATAAAACCCGGAATCTGCAAGATCCAGGGCTGCCTGGATACCGGCAATGCCACCTCCCACCACCATGACAGAACCGATCCGATTTTGAATTTTTGCTATTGGGACGGCATTTTCCAAGGTTTCAGGGTCTGCCATGGGCAAAGGTGCTTGTTCATCATTTCCCGGTTGAGCCAAAAGATCCAGAACAACCGCATCCGTGATCTCCCTTGAAATTTTTTGTTTCTCACAAAAATAAAGAAAAGCATTTTTTGAAATAATATACCGTTTGGCCGTACTGGAAGAAGCCGGCAGAACCCCTTTTTTTATCCAGTTGGTAATTGTGTTCCTGTGAACCCTTAAATGCCTGGCAAGGGTACCTACCTTAAAGATCAGCATGATCAAAACGCCTTTTGACAGGATGGGTATTCATTTATAAACATGGGCTCCATTGTCATTTTAATATTTTTTCAGACAATCTTAAGATAAAAACATAGATTGGCCAGACAAAAAACATTCTACTTTACAATGGTAACATAGAAAAAACAATCATTTAACAATTGTGCGATCTTTATCTATCAAATTAATTAGAGTTAAATTTTATAGCTATTAGCTAACCTCTTTATTTATAATATAAATAGATATAACAAAACCCATTGAGATTATCTTTTTTATTGACAATAAATCTCTTGCATTATATGCATTCACAGTAAAATTGGCACAAAATAGTTGGCATAGTTTGCACAAGCGTTCCTAAGAATAATTGGGAACTGACAGATAGGAGTAAAGATTGATTGGTTTTTAACAGCATCAAGGAGGTGCCCGTGAAAGACGAACAACAGTTGCCAGAAGTGCAACAGAAGAAAACAGGAGTTTCCAGGAGGAACTTTCTGAAAACCGTTACTGGAACAGCTGCCGGAATCGGTATTTCGCAAGTATTTAATCCTGTACTCATTCAAGCCCTTGAAAAAGGTCTAAAAAGACACCCGATCATATGGATTCAGGGACAGGGTTGTACAGGCTGTTCAGTTTCATTGCTGAACAATGTTTCCCCCCCCATTGCCGATGTCCTTCTCAAGGTCATCAGCCTGCAATTCCATCCGACGGTTCAAGCCAGTGAAGGTGAAATTGCAATGGAACACCTTTATGCCGTTGCAGAAGAATACAAAGGCAGATTTTCCCTCGTGATTGAAGGAGCCATTCCCGTTGCTGAAGACGGTAAATACTGCATCGTAGGTGAAATCGGCCACAAAGAGATCACCATGGTGGATATCATGAAAGAACTCGCACCAAAAGCAGGTTCCGTCCTTGCAATCGGCACCTGCGCCGCCTACGGCGGAATCCCGGCCGCAGAAGGAAACGTAACAGGCGCCACTGGTGTGATGGATTTTGCTAAAACAGAAGGCATTAAAACACCTGTGGTAAATATTCCGGGTTGCCCTCCCCATCCGGATTGGATTGTCGGTTCCCTGCTTCACCTGCTGGAAAAAGGAATTCCCGAGCTTGATGATGACGGTCGTCCTACACTTTTCTTTGGCGAAAATATCCATGACAACTGCCCAAGACTTGCCATGTATGATGAAGGCGAACTGTCTGAAACATTATCCGACCCCAAAGGCTGTCGTATGGATCTGGGCTGTAAAGGCCCGGATACCTATGCAGACTGCTATAAAAGAAAATGGAATGACGGCCTGAATTGGTGCGTTGACAATTCTGTCTGTATTGGTTGCGTTGAGCCTGGTTTTCCAGATGGCTCATCCCCATTTTATGAACCCGCTTAAATCCTAAACATTTTCTAAAACCAAGGAGGTTTTATTATGGCAGGCTGTAAACCACAGGCTGATCCGGCTGGTGCCGGAAAAACAATTAAGATCGGTATTGATCCTGTTTCCAGGATTGAGGGGCATCTTAAAGCAGAAGTTACCGTAAAGGGCGGCGTCGTTGTTGACGCTAAATTATCCGGCGGCATGTACCGCGGTTTTGAACAAATATTAACCGGCAGGGACCCAAGAGATGCCACCCAGATTACCCAGAGAATCTGCGGCGTATGCCCAACAGCCCATGCCACGGCATCGGCTCTTTGCCTTGATGATGCCTTTGGCGTCGAACTTACCGATAACGGCAGGATCGCCAGAAACCTGATCCTGGGAGCCAATTTTCTCCAGAGTCATATCCTGCATTTCTATCACCTGGCAGCCCTTGACTATGTAAACGGTCCGGAAACAGCTCCTTTTATCCCCAGATACAAAAATAATGATGTCCGGGTTTCCAAAGAGATCAATGACGTGGCAGTAGGGCAATATCTTGAAGCCCTTGAAATGAGAAAAATCTGCCATGAGATGGTTGCACTTCTTGGCGGGAAAATGCCACATGTAGCAGGAATAGTTGTTGGCGGCGCCACAGAAATTCCCACCAGGGAAGCATTGGACGCCTATCTGGTACGCTTTAAAAAAGTAAAAGAATTTATCCTTAACAAATATGTCCCCATCGTATATCTCCTGGCAGGCCCCTATGGAGACCTTCTCAAGGAAGGTGTGGGTCATAAAAATCTGGTTTCCTGGGGCGTATTCCCCCTGGATAACAAGGGCAACACACTGCTCAAACCAGGTGTTTACACAAATGGAAAAGATTATGCTGTAGACCCTGCCATGATCAAGGAGCACGTAAAATACTCATGGTTTAAGGATTCAACCACAGGCTTGAATCCCACAGTGGGTAAGACCCTGCCAGATCCCAACAAATCCGGTGCCTATAGTTTTATCAAGGCCCCGAGATACAATGGTGAACCCCATGAAGCAGGTCCCTTAGCAAGAATGTGGGCCACCAATCCTGACCTGTCCAAAAAAGGCCAGGACACTTTGGGTGTTAAAAAATTCCGTGACATCGGCGCTGCTGGTTTCTCCATCCTTGGCCGCCACGTTGCAAGGGCTGAAGAGACTGCGCTTGTTGCCATGGCTGTTGAAGAATGGATTTCCCAGGCCCAGCCCGGCAAGGAAACATTTGTTCCGGCATCAATTCCAAAAAATGCAGAAGGCATTGGTATGACAG
>DAOWDR010000709.1 GCA_030638935.1 Desulfobacteraceae bacterium
ATCAACATCACTTATATCCCTCCACGGTGGACATTCAGGAGAATTTTGCTGCCATGCCAGGGACAGGCTGGAAAAAATTATTCAAGCCTATATTAAAAAGGGATTCAGGACTGTCGGCATCACAGAACACATGCCCCCGGTAAGCAAGCGGTTTCTCTTTCCCGATGAAATTGAACAAGGGCTTTCGGCCCAAGATCTGTATAAACGATTTGCCCGTTATATTAAGGAAGTGAACCGGCTAAAAGAGTTGTATAAATCAGATATCCGCATCCATGTGGGCATGGAAACAGAAACCTGTACCGGGTATATCCCCCATGTAAAACAACTGATCCATGATTTTAAGCCTGACTATATTGTGGGCTCGGTACACCATGTGGATGATATTATTTTTGATTATTCCAGGGAAGAATATGATAAAGCAGTCCAACACTGCGGTTCCCATGAACAGATGTATCTGCGCTATTTTGACCTTCAATATGATATGATAAAAGCCCTGCGCCCCTTTGTGGTTGGCCATTTTGACCTGATACGTATCCATGATGAAAAATTTGAACAACGATTTTTATCCCCGAAAATTCAAGAAAGAATACTGAGAAACCTCCTTCTCATAAAAGAGTTGGGCCTGGTCATGGATTATAATCTCAGGCCCTTGAGCCGGGGTGAAAAAGAACCCTATCTTACCCTGCCCCTTCTGAAAACGATAAAAAAACTTGGCATTCCAGTGGTACCCGGGGATGATTCCCACGGAAAGGACCAGGCAGGAGGCCATGTGGCACAGGCCATCCAAACTCTGGAAAACTTAAATTTTGATACCCATTGGCCGGTTCCGAGAATTGTACCCTCAAAATTCACAAAAAATCTTTAAGGATATGGAATGAAAGCTATAGTACAACGGGTCAAAAATGCCCATGTCACTGTTGATAATACCATTATCTCCAATATTGGGAACGGTTTGATGGTCCTTTTGGGAGTCCAGGACGGCGACACGGAAAAAGAGGCCAATTTTTTGGTGGAAAAAATTATTCATTTAAGAATCTTTGAAGACGATCAGGGAAAGATGAATCTTTCCTTGAAAGATGTCAGAGCTGAACTTCTGGTGGTCTCCCAGTTTACCCTTTTGGGAGACTGTAAAAAAGGACGCCGCCCCTCCTTTACAAAGGCGGCAGAACCTGCCAGGGCCAAGGCATTGTATGAATATTTCATCGGCCGGGCCATTGAGTCGGGCGTTATCACCAAATCCGGCCAATTCCAAGAGGATATGGATGTTTCTCTAATCAACCAGGGGCCGGTCACCCTGGTGCTGGACACAAGGGAACCCTAAAAATTTGGAAAGGGTTTGAAAATGGAAAAGTTTATCAAACATATGGGAATACCCGCAGGACTTATCATGGTCCTGCCTGTTCTTGGCCTTGACCTTGGCCTTCGCCTTGGATTAACCGACAAACCCTGGCTGCCATTTCTGGCCTTTCCCCCGAAAACGGCAGCAGTATCCCATGCCCCCTTTTCCCCCCTGGTGTTCCTGGTCGTTTTCCTGTTCATTGCCCTAACCACCCTCCCCCTGATCAAAAAAGGCATGGAATATCAAGCCAAAAAAAAATCGCTTCCCGCCCCCCTTCCCTGGTGGGGATTTTTCTCCTTTTTCAGCCTTGTTTTTTTCTGGGGAGTTGCCTGGACCAGGCTGGAATGGTTTTCCCTGTTCCAGGCCCACACCTTTTTTCCCTTGTGGCTTTCCCTGATTATTTTCATCAACTCTCTTGTGTTCAAAGCAACGGGAAAATGTCCCCTGCTGAATTCAGGCGCTAAATTTTTTTTACTCTTTATTACCTCTGCCGTATTTTGGTGGGTCTTTGAATATTTAAACCGGTTTGTGGCCAATTGGTATTATACAGGCAGTCAATACCCGGCCCTCCAATATTTTTTTTTAGCAAGTCTCAGTTTCTCAACCGTGCTGCCGGCCGTGGAAACCTTTAAAGCGTATCTGCTCACCTTTGATCGGTTTAAATACGGGTTTGAAAGGTGCAAACCCGCAGGATGGGTGAATACCTGCGCCTTTGCCTGGGCCATGGTGATAACCGGGAGTTTTTCATTGGCCTTCATCGGTATTTTTCCAGACCCGCTTTTTTTTATAGTCTGGATCTCTCCTTTTTTAATTCTCCTGGGAAACCGTATATTGTCCGGTAGACCCCATGTCTGTTCCGGTTTAAAAACAGGAAATTTTACCCTGGTGGTTGCCTATGGGGTAGCAGCACTTTTTTGCGGCTTTTTCTGGGAATTATTTAATTATTACAGCCTGGCCCGATGGCAGTACGCCATCCCCTATGTCCAGGTGTTTCATTTATTTGAGATGCCTGTACTGGGCTATGCCGGTTACCTGCCATTCGGCCTGGAATCCGCCCTGATTATTGACCTTATTATGGAATGAAAACAAAAAATGAAACCTGAAGACCTGTCCATTATCCTGGTGAAACCCCAGGGCCCACTTAATATCGGATCGATCTGCCGGACCATGATGAACTTTGGTTTTTCAAAACTTCGCCTGGTAAATCCCTGCCCGGAATACCAATCCCTTGACGCCAAAAAAATGGCCATGGGAGCCTTTAAGATTCTGGAAAAAGCAGAACTCTTTGATGACCTTTCCGCAGCCCTGCACGATATCCAGGTTGCCTATGGGACCACCCGGAGGTTCGGCAAATACCGAAATAACTTTTTCACCCCTGCCACAGCAGCAACAAGGATCAATGGGGGTGATGACGGGATAAGGTCAGCCCTTGTCATGGGAACCGAAGATTCCGGACTGGAAACAAAGGAGCTGGAACTTTGCCAGCACTTTATCACAATTCCCACCCATGATGATTATCCCTCCATGAACCTAAGCCATTCCCTTTCCATCCTGATCTATGAAATTGCCGGGAAATCAGATGCCGGGAAAAAATTTTATGACCCGGCTCCACAAACCCTGGCCACGGGAGAAGAGATAGAGCAGATGTTTGGCCATATGCGCAAAACACTCCAGGATATTGACTTTCTGGATAATCAAAACCCGGATCACATATTAAGAACATTCAGACGACTCTTTGGCAGTGCAGGCATGACTCCCCGGGACGTTAAAATTATCCACGGCCTCATGAGCCGGATTGACTGGACAGAAAGCCAGAGACGAAAAATAAAAAAACTGGATAGAAAGGATTAATTATGGTGATAACCATAATTAATCCAAAGGGGTGATTGTGAACAGCGCTTTTTCAGACGATGAATTTAGATCGCTTATGGATTTTACTCTTGAACTTTATAAGCTTGAGGATACAAGGGAAGTATTGTCTCTTATCGTTCGCAGGACCGCCAAGCTGATAAAGGCTGACAGGTGCACCCTATATTTATATGATAAAAGAGCAGATGAACTTTATTCTGAATTCTATCATGGCGCTCCTGTCAAGCAGATCAGACTTCCCTTGGATAATTCCAGTATAGCAGGATACTGCGGAGCAAAAAAACAAACCCTAAATATTAATAATGTCTATGGTAATATTGGTAAAATCTACAAGGGACTTACATTTAATAAATCCTTTGATAAAATCAATAAATATAAAACAAGATCTATCCTATGCGTTCCCCTGCTGGATGCTGAAGATAGCCTAATCGGCGTTATCAGCCTGCTCAATAACATATCATCTGCCGGTTTTTCTCAAAAAAGCGAATCTCTTTTAGACACGATCTCTCGTCATGCCGTGGTTTCAATCAGCCGGTTACGGCGTCAGGAACTTGCAACCATCTTCTCAGAAAAAGAACAGAAAAGACTTAAAGGTCACCAGAAACTATTTGTAGTTTTTTTTGATCTTGTTGGCTATACAAACCTCAGCGAATCCCTGGGTGATAAAAAAATTAAACAGATTATTCAATACTGGGAGGAAGATCACATCCGTCTGGTAAATGAGTATGGGGGCATTTATGTAAAGTCAGGGGGTGACGAAATCATGTCCCTGTTTGGTATTGATCCAAGGTTTATTGAACCCATTCCCGACCTGGATTCTTTAGGGGTCAAACTTGATAAAACCATGACCCTTGAAAAATTTATTCATGGAAAACAGGATATCTCCAATCATGCAAATTTAAAATCATTTATTTCATTGTATTCAGCCTGGTTTTTGAAAAATAAAGATACCATGGATAAAAAAACACTGAACAAAGCCAATGGGTTCAAGCGCTCTTTATGGGCTGAAAATGTAATTCGCTTTATGTACATGGCCCAGAAAAAGCTAAACCGGCTCAACAATTTTTTCTTTACCAACAAAATTTTAAGTCAGGAAAAGTCCCACAGAATCTTTATGAAGGGTGGCACAGAGTTTGGTCCTGTGATCGTAGATTTTGATTTTTATGGAAGAATAGATGTTATAGGAGACGTTGTCAATGTGGCCTCCAGGGTCACAGATCAGGGGAGAAAATATTCAATTGGCACAAGTATAGTGGAGCAGCCGTTATTGATTGGTCCAAGCATTAATAATTTTCTGCCCAAAAAAGGTTTTGTTAACAAAACAAAAAATTATATCCGTTTAAAAGGTAAGGAAAAGCACCAATATATTTATTCAATTGACAGTATAGATTCCATGGAAAACTGGGCCGGACTTCCTGTAAATTCTTTTCTTGCTCACAAAAAATATGTTTCCCGCCAGATCAATGAACTGGACAAGATTGAACAAAAAACCCTGCCCTTTAACTATGCCAGTTATCAAATTGAAACAAGTGATAAGTATCTGGTTGATCATTCAAAAAGAGTCGCCGTCAATTGTTTGCATATAATTGATTTGATAAATGAAAAATTAAAAACAAAGAAAAAGTCTTCATTGTATGATTCCCGGTCCATTCAACCTGTTCAGAAAAAAACCATAGTGATAGTTGCCCTTCTTCATGACATAGGGAGACATTCCCTCAATGACCATGTCAAGGCTTATATAGATCCCACCAAGAGCATCCGGGAGCTTAGTGATGAAGAAAAAGAAGTGTTTACACGATTGACAAGTTCTTTTGGCGCCTCAATTCTGGAGAGCGTTATTGAATTGAGATCCTTTGCCTATTATGTAAAATGCTGTGGGCTTCATTTTAACGGGTTTTATCAATCTCAATCCTACACAGACAATCCTTCCAAAAAGAAACTGCCCATTGAAAGCAGAATTGTCACCATCGCCAATGCAATGGATTCCATAATCTCTGATACACCATTCAGAGAGAAACTTGATCTAAAAAACATGGTAACCATATTCAGATCAGATATGGAAAAATCAAAGGAACAAAACCAGGTACAAAAATTTGATCCCTCCATCCTTTCCCTGATTATTGAATATTATCAACAAATTTTAAAGAACGGTTTTTAATTATTTTCTCAAAGAAGCCACCAACCGGTCGGGTGTTTCAAAATATTTAAACAGGTCAAGAATGTTTTGGATCACAAGATCCGAGGCAGCAAGGGTTTTTGATGCCAGCCCCTCCTGTTGAAGGACAGCAATTCCCAGTACTGCCTCTTTAAGGATCAGCTCGTCATTGGCCCCGTTTCCCACGCCAATGGTTGTTTTGGGTTCCAATGTTTGAAGATAGGAAAGTTTACTCAATGCCTGGTTTTTTTCAGGTATGATGTGCAGGGTACAACTTACATCTTTAAGTTGATTTTTAACAGACCCGAATGTGTCTGCGGTGATCACATGAAAGGCCAGCAGGTCGGCATGTTGATTGATTTTATCCTTTACCCCTTCAATCAATTGGCCGTCAATGGCAATGGTGCCGTTAAAATCCAATAAAATATTTTCAATTGTGAAATCATTGGACCCTGGTATCTGGATCTGAATCATTTTTTTCTCCTTTTTGGCTGTCTCAATTGTCGATTACCATTCCTGTGTCATCTGTCCCCGGGACAGGCGCATGCCCGTATCTGCAATCCGTTTCACCTGGTCCAGGTAATGGGATACAAGGAGGATGGTGCAGCTTTTTTTCACTTCAAGGAGAAGGGATTCAATCATATTGCAGGAATTGTCATCCAAAGAAGAGGTGGGTTCATCCAGCAGCAACACCTCGGGGTTTAGAATCAAGGCCCTTGCAATGCACAGCCTCTGCTGCTGTCCACCGGATAATGCTCTGGCATCTTCATTCAACCGGTCCTTTACCTCCTCCCATAAAAAAGCTCTTTTTAATGCAGCTTCCACCCTAAAGGGGGCATCTTTTTTTTTATTTTCCCCTTTGAGCTTCAATGGGAAAAGAATATTTTTATAAATGCTCATGGGCAATGGGTTTGGCATCTGGAAAACCATCCCCACACGGCGTCTCAAATCCGATACCCTGTATTTGGGATCATAGATATTTTGAAATTTTCCATTGAAACAAATCTCAATCTGCCCATCCACCCTTGCCCCCTCTATACTTTCCCACAATCGGTTCAATGTCATCAACAAAGTGGATTTCCCCTGACCCGAGGGCCCGGTAACTGCGGTGATTGTATTTTTGGCAATCTCCATGGAAATATTTTCCAAAACCGGGTGATCATTATAATAAAATCCAAGATTTTTAATTTTTATTTTCATATGCATATCAGTCTTTGTAAAGTATTTTTTGTGACAACTTTTTTTTTATCCAATGGCTGAAAAAAAACAGATTCATACAGATAAAAATCAATACAAGGCAGGCCCCATACCCTTTCATCAATTCTGAATGATCAGCATACTGGGAGGAGATATAATAAATATAAAAGGGCAATGCTTCAAAACTTGAAAACACAGACCTGGGTATACCTGCTGTGGCCACGGCACCGGTCAGCATTATAACGGCCGTATCTTCGGCACATCGGCCAATGGACAGGATGATGCCGCTGACAATTCCAGACAAAGAGGCAGGCAGCAGCACATATATAATATTTTGAAGCTTTGTCGCCCCCAGGCCCGGGGCGGTCATTCTCACAGAAAGGGGCAGATTTTCCAGGGCCATCTGGGTGGTTCTGATCATATAGGGAAGAACCAGAAACGCCAGGGAAAGTGCAGAGATCAGCAGGCAGGGATAAAGCTGATCAAAAAAATAACGGTGCAAAAACAGGGTGATGCTGAATCCAAAAAGTCCCACAACAATGGACGGGATACCTGCCAGAATGTCAAAGACCATTGAAAAAAACCATTTTACCCCGGGCCTTGAGTATTCGGCAAGGAAAATACCGGTTGCAAGGCCCAGGGGAACGGCAAACAGGATGGAAAGCAAAATCAAACAAAGGGTTCCTATAATTGCCGGAAAAAGGCCGTCAAACACCTGGCGTTTGAGAAATATGGCATCCAGGAAAGAGGCATCCCCAAAAATAAGCCCTAGGTTCAGGGAATGGTATCCCTTGAAGACTAAAAACCCGATAATAAGAAGAAACGCTCCCATCAAAAGGATGCTGCATCCCCATGCGAATACTCCAAATGCCCGGTCCCAAGCCAATGCTCTGTCCCAAAATGGCGATTTCATTTATACCCTGCCCTTCCGGCCCAAAAACCGGACCAGGCTCACCATGATACCGGTCATGGCATAGAGGCTGATGCCGCAGATAAATATGGTTTTAAACTCAATGCTGTCAAAGTCTGCTGCAATAATCAGGGCAATATGGGCGGTGAGGGTTCTGGCCGAATCCATGATTGACCCGGGAAATCCCACGGCATTTCCACTTATCATCAAGGCAATCAGGGTGTCTCCCATGGCCCTGCCAAAGGAAAGGATGAGGCCTGTTACCATTGATCTCCAGGCAAAGGGCAGAACAATATAAAAAAATTTCTGGGCCCTGTTTGCCCCTAAGGCATCGGCTGCATTTAAATAACTTTGGGGAACCATTGTAAAACTCTGGGTAAAAAAAAGAATCATGGTCGGGGAGATTAAAATTCCCAGCATAATGCCTGCCGACAGAATGCACATCCCGGATCCCCTGGAAAAAAGTTCCCGGACCAGGGGAACCAGAAGAAAAATACCGACAAACCCGTAGATAACAGTTGGAACAGCCGTCATGGCCTCAACCATGCCCTTGAGTATTTTCCCCTTCCCCCCTGGGTGTAATATCCCCACAAAGGAAGATACACCCAGGCTTATGGGAAAGCTGATGCCAACCGCCAGAAAGGCAATACTCATTGTTCCTGCGATCATGGGACCTAGACCGAAAAGGCCATGATCCGGGGACCAGGGCCCGACCAGCATATCCCAAAATAATCCTTGGGCAAATATGGGATAGGCCAGGATGACCATAAATCCCAAAATACCAAGGGTAATACCCAGGCTTAAAAGGGATGCACCCCAAAAAACTAATTTTGAAATATTTTCTTTAAAACCCATCAGTTCACAGGAATAAATCCTTTCTCAATTACCATTGCCTGTCCGTCAGGTCCCATGAGATAATCAATGAATTTTTTGGCAAGTCCTTGCGCCTCTCCCTTTGTGTTGCTGAAAAGCCCCCTTGCCACCTTGTATTCACCGGATTGAACAGAGGCCATGGTGGGTAATATCCCATCAAGAACCAGGGGTGCAACCCCATCATCAATAAACCCCACAGACACATATCCAATGCTGTAGGGATCGTTGTGGACCGCTGTTTTCATGGCACCGTTGGAAACAACCACATTGGCCCTGGC
>DAOWDR010000063.1 GCA_030638935.1 Desulfobacteraceae bacterium
ATGTTTCAACTATAACAGTTACAAATCTAACAACCGCAGTGGTTAAATTTCGAGATGGTTGGAGTCAATAATGAGCTCTTTTATAATAAATGTAACACCTGTTGGGGGGAGTAAGGGGGGATTAAAAGGGGAATTTAGTTTTAGATATACAGATTTTCTTAATGAAATTAATGAAGCCAATATTAGAATTGTGGTAACAGGGGGCTCCAGTCCTGATTTTTTTACTCCCATGGGAAATCCCAGGCTGATTGTCATGGTCACCCCCATAAAAAAACTACCGGAATCCTGGTATTCTAATGGTGTAAAAACCATTACCATTCACCAGGAAAGAGATGTTCCCGATGCAAAGGTAACTTCTTACATCCAGGCTGCCCTGGCCTTGAAAAAGGCCAAAGAGCAAGGGGCTGTTGAGGCGATCTATGTCAACCGAAAAAATGAGGCCCTTGAAGGCACCACAAGCAATTTGTTTGCTTTTTTCGGTAACTCTTTGGTCACCCCGGGACACGGCGTTTTAAAAGGGATCACACGAAAGGTTATTTTATCCCTGGGACATCGGTTCTTTAAGGTAGAGGAGAAACCTCTTGAATTAGAAAAATTGCTCCAGGCAGATGAGGTGTTTATTTCCGGCACCAATAAAGGTGTGGTTCCCGTCATTCAAATTGATGACTCGATTATCAGCCAGGGAAAACCAGGAAAAAATACACAAACCATTATCCAGGCCCTGGACCGACATGCACTTGAATTTATGGAATAATGGGACACTTGTTTGCCAGGATAAATTCATTTTTTGAAAAAACCGTGCCCAAATATAGCAGACAAAATAAATCTTAAATCCCGGGACAAACAATGGGGTTGTTGGTTTGTGGTAAGCAGTGTATCAGATAGGTGCTCTCTTTGGAAAACTCTTTGTAGGAAACAGGCCCTCGTTTTTGGATAGGTTCATTTCCCAGATTAAACCAATTTTTGTAAAAATCAAAAAATGGCATATATTCTTTTGTCCTTAACCATTCAGCATTCTTTTCTTCTAAAGCAATATCCCGGATACTCGGGGTATCCTTTGACACCATGGCATTATCAAGTATTTTAAACATGGTTCGGGTAATATGGATTTGATCTTTGATGCCGCTGCTTTCAAGCCGGGATGCTGTATCCACGGCTTTCCCAATGGCCGTAACAATTTTTCTTTTGCGGCTTCCCAGAGGACCGATCAATGCAGTCCCATGCTCCAGACCTGCCCTGAACTGAATGTCAACTCCGTGATTTTTTATCAAGGTGGCCACCCGTTGTTCCCTGTCCTTTGGATGACGCCCCCTTTTTAAGAGATGAATCTCATTAAAAACAGAGGCCAGCATGCAGATCATCAACATGACTCGTTCTCCAAGCCCGGGATTGCATCTTTGTTTTGGTTCATCAAAAATAGAAACATTTTGGAAAAAGACTGAATCACCGATAAAGTTATCCACGCGACAGGCAAACCGGCCAGCATTTTCTGCCGCAATTTCATGACACATATTTAAAACCAGAAAAAATTCCCTCGGCTGGAAGCCTTCTCTGATTGTGGAAGATCCCACCATGTCAATGAATGCATACACTCCGTCCGGTATGCTCACCGGAGTCATATTCAATTGTTCAGCCGTCACTGCCCCCACTGCCCTGAGATGTTTTTTTTGGGCATTGAGCTGTGCTTCTTTTTGCTTCAGGCGGTCGGCTGTCTTTCTAAGTTCCCTTTCTTTTCGCCAGATGACCTGGGCTGCCGGCTTTCCTTTTGCAAATCCCAGGTAGGCTAAAGATGCAAATTCAATTGATGTAATGAGTATATCCAATTTTTTTCTTAGGTCCGCTTCCTTGGAAAAATACCCATTTGTATTTGATATCATCTCCTGGTCCACTGTATTAAAAACAATGGCACCGTAATCAGGAATATATGCAGCAATAAAATTTTTTGCTTTGAATTGTCTTACAATATCTACATTGATGCTAATATTTGAAATAAAATTAAAAAAGACACCGTCATAGGAGATCACAGAAAAACTTGGAAACACAGGATTAGATTCATTTCCTGTACAAACTTGATTTCCAATAATTAAAATTTTTATCCCTTTTTTATAAAAATCCTGATGGTTTCGAAGTACATAGGAAATAACCCCTTCATTTTCAACCTTATCCCCAAATCGATTGGTTCGATATAATTGGATCGGAGAATATTTTTTAAGGCTGACAATGGTTTTGCCAAACAATTTCAAAAATAATCCATACATGCCCTTGCCATCAAATTTATGCATTACCCCCCTGTCCCATTTTTCCGGCGGTAAAAAATTGGACAGGGTGCTGTCCGTGCCAAAGACAAGACCTGCTTGTTTGGCTTCCATTGTTTTTAATGAGAACCCCAGCAAATACCCTAATACATTCTTTTTTAGAAATATTTGATCTTTAAACTTTTGGATATCAGATAATTTTCGACTCATTTTTTGACCCATTTTTTGAAAAGGGCGTTAAAAAATAATTCAGAGTTGATTCGTCAAAATTGGATTCACCTAATTTGGATTCACAGGATCTTGATTTATAAAAAAGATTTTGAAACAATGCAATTTCCTTTTGCCGAAAAGAAACCAGAGACCCGATAAAAAACACATGATAGATCCGGTATATATTTTCTGAAACAATTTTAAGCAATTTTTCTTTGTTGGTCTCCATTTGGCAAATCCAATCGCCTAAGGTTTTGATATAATGGACCCTGAAATTCTCTGCATTTAATAATTCAAAACCTGATCC
Organism: Desulfobacteraceae bacterium; assembly: GCA_030638935.1. Taxonomy (GTDB): domain Bacteria; phylum Desulfobacterota; class Desulfobacteria; order Desulfobacterales; family Desulfobacteraceae; genus NBML01. Next base: position 2,773 of record DAOWDR010000063.1, read on the forward strand.
TGCGGCCATATCAATCAATTCCTGTTGG
>DAOWDR010000608.1 GCA_030638935.1 Desulfobacteraceae bacterium
CTTGGCCTGCCGTCATCAATGATGACTGATTGATACAGACAGTCGGCCTGGTCCGACTCAATAATAAAGGTGCGGGGACAGGTCTGGTTCAGCTGGTTGGCATAATACCCCAGCACAGCAGCGGCCATGGAGCCTACCCCGGCCTGGACGAACAAATGGGTGGGGATATCAAACCCTTTTTCTGTGATCTGTTCCAGACTTTCCGCCGCCATGGTGGTATATCCCTGGACAATCCAGGCCGGTATTTTTTCATATCCTTCCCAGGCCGTATCCTGGACAATTGTCCAGCCGTTTTCCTTTGCCGCACCGGCTGCCAGCCGCACGGTATCATCGTAATTTTTATCGGTTATATGAACCCTGGCCCCCTCTTTTTGAATATTTTCGATCCGGCTGTTGACGGTGCCGGCCGGCATAAAAATCACAGCCTTACACCCGAACAGACGGGCTGCCCAGGCAAGTCCCCGGCCATGGTTACCATCCGTGGCAGTGACAAAAACCATATTCCCTATCTTTTCTTTGATGGCCGGCTGTTTAAAAAAAGAAAAATCAAGAAGGGGAACCGGCTGTCCCAGTTTTTCACCCAGGATCCGTGCCAGGGCCCAGGTGGCCCCAAGGGACTTGAATGCATTCAGCCCGAACCGGGAAGACTCATCTTTTACATAAAGATTTTTAATACCCAGGCTGCCGGCAAGTTTTGACAAACTTACCAGGGGTGTGGCAGCATAACCGTCCACGGATTCGTGGAAGGTCCTGACCTGTTTTACCCGGTCCGATTTCATATCTTTTGGATATAGGGGAGGCCTTTTTCCCGGGAAAACCGCTTTTATGGAAATTTCTCTCATCATTATTTTTTTCCTTTTTTTCTTCTTGTGCGGGGAAGAATAACATTATTCTTTGACAGAGGCCAAAACAAAAATGTTTCAAATTCGAATCAATTACCATTGAACAAATATCCATACCTAAACTTTCCCTCTTTTCTCCCTTGTCCGAATATGATAATTATTTAGGGTTATATTTAAATCCAACTCAAAGAGGGACAAATGGAAGAAGAGAATAAAAAAGGACATTTCATAGAAACAATCATCAAAGAAGACCTCCAAAACAATAAAAACAAGGGCCAGGTGACCACCCGTTTTCCACCGGAACCCAATGGATATCTTCACCTAGGACATGCAAAATCCATTTGTCTTAATTTCAATATGGCCAAACAATTCAATGGAACCTGCAATCTGAGATTTGATGATTCCAATCCGGCCAAGGAAAAACAAATTTACATTGACTCAATAAAAGAAACTGTCAACTGGCTTGGGTTTGATTTTAAAACTCCATTTTTTGCTTCTGACTATTTTGATGAGCTCCATAGATTTGCCCTCCAATTGATCCGCAAGGGAAAGGCCTATGTTTGCAGCCTGTCCCCGGACCAAATGAGGGAGTACAGAGGAACCCTGACTGAAAAGGGGAAAAACAGCCCCTTTAGGGACAGGTCCGTTGAAGAGAACCTGGACCTGTTTGACCGGATGAAAAACGGGAAATTCAAGGAAGGAGAGGTAACACTCAGGGCCAAAATTGACATGGGATCCCCCAATATCAACCTCAGGGACCCCATCATCTACCGGGTAAAAAAAGCAAGTCATCCAAGGACTGGGGATAAATGGTGCATCTACCCCATGTATGATTTCACCCATTGTTTGTCCGATTCATTGGAAGGCATCACCCACAGCTTGTGCAGCCTTGAGTTTGAGGACCACCGACCCTTATACGACTGGGTCCTGGACACCTTGGAAACACCCTGCCATCCCCAGCAGATCGAATTTGCCCGGATGAATATAAATTATACAGTTCTGAGCAAGAGAAAGCTCCAACTGCTTGTGGATCAAAACCAGGTTTCGGGATGGGATGACCCGCGACTGCCCACCATAGAGGGTATGCGGCGCAGGGGCTATACCCCGGAAGCCATTAGAAATTTTTGCAATATCATAGGGGTTTCCAAAAAAGACAGCCGCATTGACATGGGATCCCCCAATATCAACCTCAGGGACCCCATCATCTACCGGGTAAAAAAAGCCAGCCACCCCAGAACAGGGGATAAATGGTGCATCTACCCCATGTACGATTTCACCCATTGTTTGTCCGATTCTTTGGAAGGTATTAC
>DAOWDR010000246.1 GCA_030638935.1 Desulfobacteraceae bacterium
GTCCAAAGGGAATCGCAGCCGTGTCAAGCCATACAGCCTCCCTGGCCGGAGATTATAGGGTGTTTTCAGAGGTCATGAAACAATATTGTGTAGCCGAGGCAGATGATGAATATGAACTGACCTCCTTTTGCGAGGCCCTGAGCTGTTATCCCAAGGGGAGCCGGGGAAATGTGGGGATTGTAACCCTGAGCGGCGGCCACGGGGTAGTGGCGGCTGATGCCTGTAGTGCCCAGGGGGTGAACATCCCGGGCATCACCTCCCAAACTATTGGAAACATCCGGGAAAAATTATCCAGGGAAATTAAAGAGATTGCCTCCCTGAACAATCCAATGGATTTGACTGGTTCCTGTGTTGACAGTGATATCGAAGCCTCGGTGCGCCATTTGTCCAGGGATGAAAATATTGATTGTATTCTGACCCTGCTGCTGCCTTACTCCCCGGGTATTTCCACTGATATCGGCGCCAAACTTTCCCAGGTGGCGAGAAATGAAGGAAAGCCCTTGATTGCCTATGTTCCCCATGAAGATAAGTACAAGATCATTATAGAAGGGTTTGAACTGAACAATATTCCCGTGGCCTCTTCAGTGGAAGGCGCCGTACTCATGGCAAAGGCTTTAAAGAGGTGCAGACCATGTTAAGTAAATCAAGCAGTATCATTGAAAATTCAAAGCTCCGTGGCTGGGTCCTGGAACCCGATGCCAAACAGATCATGGTAAACCAGGGATTTGATGTCCCAAATTTTATTGTGACCGATTCCGTTCAGGCTGCCGGGGATTTTTTAAAATTATCCCCGGGTCCGGTGGTGGCCAAGGCTGTATCGGAAAAAATTCTTCACAAAACCGAATTTAATGCTGTTGTAACGGGCATAGTTGATGAAAAAAGGCTTGAGCAGGAGATGACACGGCTTAAATCCCTGGATGGGTGTGAGCAGATCCTGGTGGAAGAGATGGTGGAAGGCCTTGAAATCATCATTGGTGCTAAAAATGATTTTCAGTTCGGCCCGGTTATTGTCCTTGGACTGGGCGGAACCTCGGTGGAAATTTATAATGACACCGCCATCCGCATGGCTCCTGTTGAGCCAGGCGATGTGGTTTCCATGGTCAATTCCCTTAAGGCTAAAAAATTGTTTAAAGGGTATCGTCAAAAGCCGGGGGTGAATATGGATATTCTCATTCCTCTGGTGGTAAAATTTTCATCTTTGACCATGGATCTCGAGGATCAGTTCCAGTCCATTGACCTGAATCCGGTCATCTGTACAAAGGACAGGTGTGTCATTGCCGATGCCAGGATCATGCTTCGGAAATGATCATGATTCTTCTTCCTAAATTTTAATAAAGGTCAGCTAGTAAATTATCCATGACAGAATCCAAAAAACAAATAAAATTGATTTCCTGGAATGTGAACGGTCTCAGGGCTGTGCTTAAAAAAGATTTTTTTGGTGCAGTTAAGACCATGGACCCGGATATTTTAATGCTCCAGGAGACCAAACTCCAGGAGGACCAGCGCACCGATGAAATGATTTTGCCCTCCTTTGAATCCTTTTGGAATTATTCTACCGTGAAAAAAGGGTATAGCGGGGTGGCAGCCTATTCAAAGTTAGGTCCGAAAAAGGTGATAACTAATTTTGAAACTCCAAGATTTGACGGGGAGGGTAGGGTGATCCAGATGGATTTTGACGCCTTTACTCTCTTTAATATCTATTTTCCCAACGGCCAGATGAGTGATGACAGACTTGCCTATAAACTTGATTTTTATGACTGGTTTTTAGAATATGCCCAGGGGCTGCGGGATGATGGGAAAAGCCTGATTATCACAGGGGATTTTAATACAGCCCACAATGAAATTGACCTGAAAAATCCCAAACCCAATTCAAAGAGGTCCGGGTTCCTGAGGATTGAGCGGGATGTTCTGGATAAAATGGTTAAAATGGGATATGTGGACACCTTTCGCTATTTTCATCCGGAAACCGTAAAATATTCATGGTGGTCCTATCGGTTCAGTGCCAGGAAGAATAATGCCGGGTGGCGGATCGATTATTTTTTTGTGACCCAGGATCTCATTGATAAAGGCGTTGTGAAAGAGGCCTTTATCAATAATGAGATCCTTGGATCCGACCATTGCCCGGTGGGGCTTGTCATTGAAATATAGGGTGGAATATAGGTTTAGATCTAACGGACTAATCCATGCAGGCACATATTTCTTCTGCAAACCCGGAACATTTTAGCTCAATTGCCCCGGGGATCTGCCTGGCCAGGTCATAGGTCACCCTTTTGTTTAAAATTGCTTTTTGAATGGCAGATCTGATAAGTTCTGCCGCAGGTTGCCATCCCATGTGGTCCAGCATCATGGCCCCGGACAGGATAACAGAGCCTGGATTTACCTTGTCCAAACCTGCATATTTGGGGGCGGTTCCGTGGGTGGCTTCAAATACGGCACATTCAGATCCCACATTGGCCCCGGGAGCCAGGCCCAAACCTCCTACCATGGCTGCCAGAAGATCCGAGATATAGTCTCCGTTCAGGTTGGGGCAGGCAATTACATCATACTCTTCCGGCCTCAGCAACACCTGCTGGAACATATTGTCTGCAATCCTGCTCTTTAAAATTATTTTGCCTTCAGGAACCCTGCCGTCAAATTTGTCCCAGAGCTCCTGCTCTGTGATAATTTCGGAAAATTCATCACCCACTTCAAGACCCCATTTGAGGAATGCCCCTTCCGTGAATTTCATGATATTTCCCTTGTGCATGAGGGTGACATTGGGCCGCTTGTTGTCAACGGCAAATTGAATGGCTTTTTTAACCAGGCGTTTGGTGTTTTTTATGCTAATGGGTTTGATACCAATGCCTGTGAAGTTTTCATCCAGATCCTGGCCTGATTTTTCCCTGATAAAGGAGATGGCTTCTTTTGCCTCGGGTGTGCCGGCCTCCCACTCAATTCCCTTGTAGAGGTCTTCGGTGTTTTCCCTGAAAATAGTCATATTAATGGCTTGGGGGTCATTACAAGGGGAAGGAACACCCTTGATATATCTTACCGGCCGGATGCAGGCAAACAGGTCAAGCTCCTGGCGGATGGCCACGTTCAGGCTTCTCATCCCTTCTCCCACCGGTGTTGTTAATGGGCCTTTAATGGCCACCCTGTGTTTTTTTATTGTTTCAAGGGTCTCTTTTGGGAGCCATTCCCCTGTTTTTTCAAAGGCGGTTTTTCCGGCCAAAACTTCTAAAAAAATAATTTTCTTTTTTCCTTCATAGGTTTTTTCAACCGCCGCATCCAAAACCAGTCGGGCGGCATTCCAAATGTCTTGTCCTGTCCCGTCTCCGGAAATATAAGGGATCACAGGAGTATCCGGCACATTCAGGGAGCCGTCGTTGTTCAGGGTGATGATCTTTTCCATATTAACCTCCAGGGTCTAATTAATCTTTGAATACAAGTTTGCCGCCAATATGGCCTGCAATGCCGGCAGATGCGAGCATGACAATATTTACCAGAATAAAAATCCAACCCTTGGATGAAGACAGCACAAGGGGATTAATCAGATACCATACCACTGATATCAGACAGGCCGTGGTCGTGAGGGCGGCTGCCAGAATTTTAATTTTAAAAATTGTGGTAAGTGCCTGGGCATATCTTTTTTTCCATTCAATGGCCCCGGAAAACAAAACAAAGGGCAGGGCCAGGATCACAAAGATCAGGTTGATAAACCCCGCCTTTACAAAAAGTTCGGAACCTAAAGCCCATGCCAGAATAAACAAAATTACTGCAACAGGCAGGATCCCGTTGGGGATATGGACGGATACCGGGTGGGCATGGTGTTTTACCATGATCCCAATGATTTTTTCATACAAATTGGCAGGTTCTGTGACAGGCCCAGGTCCCGAAGATTTGGGGGGGGCTGATTCTGCCGGGGGCAGGGTGTCGCCCTCTGCGTCACTCTCTGCTTTGAGGAGCACAAATTTATCACTGCTGACTCCGCACACCGGGCATTTATCCGGTGGGGTCTCTCCCGTATGAATATATTTACAAACACTGCACTGCCATTTTTTCATTATTGTTTCCTCTATTATAAAAGTTAAGCCTTATCGTTCATCAATTTCCGTATAGGTGCATTCGTCGGGTCCGCAATAATCACCCACATAGGCGGCGCCGGGCCTGTAAAGGGATGGCTTGGGTGCTGCCATGGCAAATTGCTCCTCAATAACATGGGCGGCCCACCCACTGACCCTGGATATGGCAAACAGGGGAGAAAACAGGTCCGTTGCAATGCCCATGGCATAGAACAGGGAGGCTGAATAAAAGTCCACGTTGCAAAATATTTCCCGCTGTTTTCGTTCCATGAACGCTTTTTTACCCCTTATTTCAAGTTCCTTTGTCAGTTCATACCAGATGGTGTCGCCGGATAATTCCCCCATGCGTTTGCACATGGGATCAAGGATAATGGCCCTGGGGTCGTCGGTTTGGTATACGGCATGGCCAAGGCCCATGATCAGGCCTCCTTTATCCAGAATATCATTTATATATCCGTCAATTTTATCAACAGATTTAATTTCTTTTAGCATTTTCATGACCCGTACGTTGGCACCGCCGTGGAGAGCTCCTGAAAGAGAGCCTATGGCCGCAGATATGGAGGCATAGATATGGGCTTTGGTGGAAGCTACCTGGCGGGCCGTAAATGTGGATGCATTAAAGGAATGTTCTGCGTGGAGGACCAGGCTTACGTCGAAGAAGTGACTTGTTTCCTTGTCTGGCTTTTCTCCATTGAGCATATATAGAAAATTGGCGGCATGGTTCAGGCTGTTATCCGGTTCAATGGGTTCCAGATTGTTTCGGATACGATCCCAGGCCGCTGTAATGGTGGAAAGACCGGCAATGAGGTTTTCCGCACTGTAAAGGGTGTTTTCCATGCCCTCTTTTCCGGCATTGGCATCGGTTTGTATCAGCAGGGGGGTTGCCATCTGGAGGACATCCATGGGATTTGTGTCCAGGGGCAGGGAGGTTAAAAAAGCAAACAGGTTATCCGGAACCCTTCGCTTGGCTTTAAGGCTTAGGTCAAAATCCTTTAATTCCTGGGCTTGGGGCAGTCGTTCATAGAGGAGCAAAAAACATGTTTCTTCAAAGCTTGCCTTTTCAGCCAGCCCTTCAATTAAATAACCCCGGTATATGAGTTTGCCTTCCTTGCCGCGGACATCACAGATCTTGGAACTTGCTACTTCAATTCCCCTAAGGCCGGTATTTAAGACAGGCGTACATTCATTCATGGTTATCTCCTTGGATTAAAATATTTTTTCAGGGGGCCTTCTCTCCGGTACATATTGGGCTTCTATTTCATTGTTATTCAGGGCGGTTGATACATAGAGACCGCAATAACAGGTGCCGAATTCTTCCAAGTCCTCTTCCCTGTAATCACAGGGGCAGAGAATATCCTTATCTTTTTCTTTGTCTCCGCAGGCAAGACGGCAGGGGCAGGCCATATACCCGTAACGGTCCTTGTTTTGCAAAAGGGCTTCCAGAAGTTCAAATACCAGGTCTTTGTCCTTATTAAAATAGATGCCCCGGGCTTCCTGTGATTTTTTCAATGCCCCATAGAGTTGTTCAACTTTCATTTTCTATCCCCAATGCCTTTTTGATTTCTTTTTCTTTGTACCCGACAATTACCGTCTCATTTATCTTGATGGTGGGAAAGGAGCACCGTGGATTTAATTCCCGTATATCAGCCAAAATGGCTTTGCGTTCTTCTCCTTCCAGGTCATCCACTTCTATATAGTCATATTCCACATCACATTCGGTTAATAGTTTTTTTGTTGACTTGCAGTGGCTGCAAGTGCTGAGTGCATATAGTGTGGGTTTTTCCGTGGCCATTATGGTCTCCTTAATTTAGAGTTCATTAAAAGGATTTGAAGGATCAGAATCCATAAAACAGCATTTTCTTACATCTTCAAGCTTGAACATTTGATTTTAATAAATTGCTTTAACTGCTTTAATAATTACTTGCATGTTTTGTGCCATTTTGGCAAGGTTAAACTCATCCAGTGGTGGTGTCCTTATTTTCAAAAAGATGGTCTGGTTTTTGCTAAGATTCATTTTATGATGTTTTAATCTGATAGAAATTTAAAGGAGAAAATCAATGACGTGGTATTGCTCTGTTTGCCATTCTGAATTTGCAGCCAAAGAGAAACCTAGCACCTGTGATACCTGTCAATCCGATGACCGGATGATCATGGATATGCAATCCATACCCCAGAGCCTGGAAGCGGTCCGGGATGCTGCCAGGAAAAAGATGAAGGGTATCTGTGCAGCCTATCCCTCCTGTGATGGAAATTTTGATAAAATTTGCCAGAAGGAGGCCTATGGAAAACCCATTGGCCTTGGCGGGGCAGGCTCAGGCCAGTCCTTTCGGGCCAATGGGACAGCCCTGGCCGATATACGATTTAATATGTCCGTTCTAGGGGAACATTTTGTACCTGATACCAAATACTCTTTTTTGGGGATGGACCTTGATTTTCCGGTTCTGGCATCTTCCACTGCAGGGGCGGGAAAATACAATGACGCAATTGATGAAATCTCCTTTTGCAAATCAGTTTTACTAGGATCCAAAGAGGCTGGTACAATCGGGTTGAGGGGGGATACCTGGTTTTATACACTGGAGAACCATCCATCCCTCAGGGCCATGAAAGACTGCCAGGGATATGGTATTCCCATTTTTAAGCCAAGATCCCAGGATGTGCTCAAGCAATTGATAGAAACCGCTGAGTCCTATGGATGCCGGGCTGTGGGTGTTGATCTGGATGGTGCCGGTTCCACCATCATGGCCAGGCATGGCCAGCCTGTATTTAAAAAAAGTGTAAAGGATATTGAAGAATTGGTGCGGTTCTCATCTTTACCCTTTATTGCCAAGGGAATCATGAGGTCTGATGAAGCTCAAAAATGCGTGGACGCAGGTGTGTCTGTTATTGGGGTTTCCAACCACGGAGGCCGGGTGCTGGACGCCACTCCTGGTACTGCGCAGGTTTTGCCCCTGATCCGGGAACAGGTGGGAAGTTCGGTCACCATCACCGTGGACGGAGGAGTCAGGACCGGGTATGATGTATTGAAAATGCTGGCCCTTGGTGCCGATGCCGTACTCCTGGGCCGGGATATCATCCGGGCGGCTGTCGGGGGAGGGACCCTGGGCGTCAGACTTCATCTGGAACATATTCAAAAAACATTGAA
>DAOWDR010000750.1 GCA_030638935.1 Desulfobacteraceae bacterium
AATTTAATGCAAAGGGGTTTGGGCCTCATTATTCGATGAGGAGGCTGATACAGATAATCTCGTGTATAATTGTACTCACTATTGGAATTAAATTTTATCTTTTTGTGTCTCAACTGGAAACAGGAATTATCCCCGGTTTTGAAAGGCCACCAGGTGTAGAGGCCTTTCTTCCCATCAGTGCCCTGGTCAGTTTAAAACATTTTCTCTTTACCGGAAAAATCAACAACATACATCCGTCAGCATTGGTGATTTTTTTAATCATTTGCATGACGGCTTTGATCGTAAAAAAAGGATTCTGCAGCTGGGTTTGCCCCCTAGGCCTGCTTTCTGATTTTCTTGCAAAATTGAATTACTTCTTCTTTAAAAAAAAAGTGGCTTTGCCAATTCAGCTTGATTTGTTATTGAGAAGTATAAAATATGTGTTGGCTGGTTTTTTTTTATGGACTATCTTTTACAAGATGCCGATACAAAGCATTGAGCAATTTATTCAAAGTCCTTACAATCAGTTTGCGGATATTAAGATGTTGTATTTTTTTACCGATATTTCCAATACAGCTTTAATTGTTATCCTTGCATTGTTTTTATTATCCTTCCTGGTTCCTTATTTTTGGTGCAGGTATCTATGCCCCTATGGAGCAGTTCTGGGAGTGTTCAGCTTTTTAAGTATTGGTAAGATTAGACGAAACCCATCCAATTGTAATAATTGTGGCAGATGCGAAAAAAAATGTCCCAGCCTCATAAAAATCAGGCAAAAAAAATACATTCACTCTTCGGAATGCACAGGATGTATGGCCTGTGTTACAAATTGTCCTGAAAAACAAGCCCTTGGTTTTTCAATATATCCCGGCAACATACAACTTGGGCAAACCGCAATTGCACTGATATTGGTCCTCATATTTTCCATGGGTATTTTTATGGCCAAAGCATCGGGTAAATGGCAGAATGAAATTACAAAACCAGAGTACCTTCGATATGTAATGCAAAGCACCATGCCATGGAATTCAAATGGACAGGTTGACCCTAAAAAAATGGAAAAAATGATGAGGGCCATGAAAAACATTCAGGCACAAAGAGCTCAAATGATTCAATCCCTTAAAGAAAAGGAAAAATAAAACAACGGCAAAAATTAATCTTTCCGCTCAACCGGCATTATCAGACAATTTGGGCCGCCGGTCCCTTTTACAAATTCAGACAGATCAAGGGTATGAACAATAAAATCTTTTGCTTCAAGGGTTTGGATAACATCATGATTTTGCTTGTTAACAATCACTTCATTACCGCCCAAACAGATAATATTTGCAGTGGTTGTCATGCTTGTCACAACTTCAATAAGATCAAAGCCGGATAAATAATTTTGAGTAACCAAATCGCTGCAATAAAGTATTTGCCGGGGATTAACAAGCATCAGGGCTTTATCCAGATGCAGTATTGAATCCGGGAGAGGAATAACTCGGATTTCATAGTTCATTCTCCCAAGCAATCCGGAAAGCTGATTAATTCCTTCTTCATTTGTACGGACTGTTTTTCCAATAAATGCGACTTGTCCTGCTAAAACGATATCTCCGCCATCTACGGTTCCCGGCGCTTTGATTTTGCCCGCACAGGGTATCCCAATTGAATCCAGAGCGTGAGCCATCCATTCTTCTTCACCCAATCGGCTTTCAATTCCTGGTCTTAATTTTATATAACCTTCCGGGGTACATAATGATGTGTCCCGCGTAAAAACAGAATTGGGATGATTTTCTAATTCCGGAAGGTCTATGATTTGGCATCCGGAATCCTTGATTCTTGTTTTTAAGGCATCATGCTGCAATATGGCCGTTTTGCCATCGGCAAGCTCGGTAATGTTATGCTCCTTAAGATTAGACACACAGGTATATTCTTTTATGGGGCTTGCGACAATAACACGGCCCAGCCTTTCTCCCTCACTTCTTACCATAAAACCTCCGCTAAATTTGTTTATTCATCTTAAAAACCGGTTGATTGGGGTCTGTGCATTCAGTTTGACATAGGGATACCACATTGGTATGGTTTAAGAAAATTAAATTATCAAAAAGAATACTTCAAATATTTTGAATTGAAAGAGGGCGCTATGGAGTTTCGCCAATTAGAATCATTTAAAACCGCAGTTGAGCAGGGCAGCTTTAAAAAAACCGCCAAAATCTTACACTATGCTCAATCAAGTATTACAACACATATTAACGGCATTGAAGATGAGCTGGGAGGAAAGGTATTTGATAGGATTGGCAAAAAAATCCATATAACTGAACTGGGCAAAGAGCTATATCAATACGCCGTGGAAATCACGGACAACTACGAAAAAATAACAAAGCTAAAAGATTCAAAAGGTCTCGTCAAAGGGAAACTAAATATTGGTGCTGCAGAATCATTAATCCTATTCATGCTTCCTTCAATAGTACGAAATTATATTGATGCCTATCCAAAAGTTGATTTGTCTCTTGCCAGTAATACATGCCCAAATTTGATCCAAATGATTAAAAACGGAACCATTGATTTCGGTATAGTATTGGCACCACGGATTACTGATCCGGAACTTGTGGTTACAAGAGTGAAACCCTGTTCCCTGATATTTGTTTCAGGTCATCATTGCAAAATTCAATTCATTCATAAAGAAAATGCCCATGTACTGAAAAATGAAACCCTTATATTCACAGAAGGAAATTGCCTGTTAAGAAAACATTTTCGCAAACTTCTTAGTGATCATGATATCTCTCCTGTAAGGAAACTTGAGCTTTCAGGTTTGGAGCCCATAAGGCAATTTGTGGCTGCAGGACTGGGTATCAGTTTGCTGCTTGAACTCAGCGTAAAAGATCTGATTAAAAAAAACAAAATTAAAAAAATCAACCATGATTTGAGACTTCCGGAATATGAAATACAGATTGTATATCATAAAAACAAGTGGTGCTATCAGGCTATGAATGAGTTCATTGACTTCATACTAAGGGATCATAGGTGATATTGCTTGACCATGGTAAGAATATTTTTACCATTTTTTTGTATATTTTATGGAAAAAGAAGTCAATGGAATACTTGACAAAAACCAGGAGGCTATTCTACAATATTTTTTTGATATGGGAACAAAAATCCTAAGGTTCACTCTTAACTTCGTACAGCGACAATAAAGGATATGCCGGAAAAAATTAACATTACCAGATTCCAGGCAGCCTTAATAAATCGGCCACACCTTTTCACCCAATTTTCCGGAATTGCTTCGGGCATTGACTTACCCGGTTTCCACAGAAAGCTGGATCAATGGGGATCTCGAGTGGATGATCTTACCCGGAATCTTATTGCCAACCAAAACCAGAACAATCAAATAGACCTTGAGACCATCATGGAAATGATTTCATTTCTCAATGAACAGGTCACCTGCCGGATAATACAGCATGCCATTGATAGCCTGGAAACCTCGGATAACCTTACACCACCCTGCCCTTTTTGCTGGATCACCATGGGATCCGACGCCCGCCAGGAACAGGTGGTTAGAACAGACCAGGACAATGCCCTGATTTATGCAGATGTGCCTCCTGCCCGGGCCATGGAGACAGACCAGTATTTTTTATCCCTGGCAAAACTGATTGTAAAAGACCTGGATCAATTCGGTTTCAGGAGATGTACCGGCAATGTCATGGCCACCAACTCTGTATGGAGACGTTCCCTGGCTGGATGGCTTAAGGCCCTGGACCAATGGGTGGGGTCAACAGCAACCCAGGCAGTGCGGCAACTTACCATCCTCCTGGATTTCAGAGCGGTTTACGGAGATAAGCGCCTGGCACAGATGGTCCAGGCCCGGGTATTTGATCTGTTTCATAAAAACACAAGTGTCAGCCACTTTCTGGCCCGGGACGATAAATTATTCGCATCCCCCAAAACCCTGTTTGGCAGAATTCGATCCCAAAATGGGGAAAAGGGCGGTACCTATTTTAATCTCAAAACCAGGGGTCTGACCCATTTAATCAATGGGGCAAGGCTCCTGGCCCTGAACCACAGGATACAAATTCCCTCCACCCTCAAGCGCCTTCAATTGCTTGGGGAAGACCAGGTGTTATCATCAACAGAATATAATGAATATGCTGCGGCATTCAGGCATTTGATCAGATTAAAACTTGAAAACCACTTAAACGGCAAGGATAAAAAAAGATTGCCAATCAATTGTATTGATGTTTCAACACTTAACCAGGATGATTACCAGGCATTGGTGCTTTGCCTGGATGCAGTGACCAGAATGCAAAAACAAATTCACAACACCTATAACCAGGCATGGATGAATTTTTTCAACTAGGAATCTTTTATAAAATGACTATTTTTCCACACACAACAAATACACCTAAGGCCGGGGAAGCTTCCTATCATTCCTATTTCAAACTTCTTGCCAAGATCAGCAAAAAAATCCATTCCAACACTGAAACCCTAGAAATCCTTACCTGTATTGTGGAAAGTATTGTTGATGCCATGTCGGCCAAGGGGTGTATCTACTGGATACTGAACCAGCAAAAACAGATCATTGAAACCCGGATCTTCCACGGATTTGATTATCAAAGTCTGTCCCTGGTGGACTATCCCACCCTCATGACCATATTTGAAAAAAAAGACACCAGCCCAATCTGCATCAAAGATGCCAGAAACGATACCAGAATTCCGGATTTAGAGCGCCTGGGCAA
>DAOWDR010000554.1 GCA_030638935.1 Desulfobacteraceae bacterium
CCTGTGGCGCATGCCATGAGGAGATTGCAGAGAACTATAAAACCAGCCTCCACGTGAGTCTGTCACCTATCAAAAAGATGACGGACATGAGGGCTAATTCGGATAAATCTGTGCATGGAAAGGTGGATGCAGCCAGAGAATTCCATTGCAATGCCTGCCACAGCAGTTGTGGCCAGTGCCATATCAGCCGTCCTGATTCAGTGGAAGGAGGGTTATTGGAAGGGCATCTGTTCCAGAAAAGACCTCCAATGCAGCAGGTCTGTACGGCCTGCCACGGGAGCCGGATTGGAAAAGAGTATTTTGGTGAAAACAAGGGTTTTAAACCGGACATACATAAAGAAAAATATTTTAAATGCAGCAAATGCCACAAGGCAGATGAGATGCACGGGGACGGCAAGGATTATGCAAACCGTTATGAGGTTGAAAACGGTCCAAAATGTCTGGACTGCCACGGGGCAATCTATGATGTAAAATCTGAAAATGTTAAAAGCCACTGGGTTCATAAAGATCAGGTCAGTTGTAATGTTTGTCATTCCCAGGCTTATAAAAACTGCTATGGATGTCATTTTGGAAAAGATAAAAACGGGTTTAAATTTTATAAAAACAAGACAGCTAATATGCAGTTCAAGATCGGCTTGAATCCTTTGAAATCCGAGAAAAGACCTGAATCTTTTGTTACGGTACGTCATATCCCGGTGGACCAGGACTCATTCAAGTTTTATGTAAAGAGCGGTCTGAAAAACTTTGACAGGCTCCCTACGTGGAAACTGGCTACCCCGCATAATATCAGGCGGCAGACGCCCCAGAATAAAACATGCAATGCCTGCCACGGGAATAAAGATCTGTTTTTGCTTAATGAAGACGTGGAAAGGAAATATTTAAAAGCAAATAAAAACGTTATTGTGCCAAAGGAAATAATTCCAAAAAAGAGGAGGGATGACTAAAGGCGGCTATTCCCTGCACCTTATTGATTAAGGTACAGACTTAAATTATTAAATTTTTAGCAATAAAGGAGAAGATGTTATGAAAAAGCGAATTCTGTTATTAATTGTATTGGTTTTTGTTTCAGCATTGGTTTTGATCACATCTATAGCCATTGCAAAGGATATGACAGCCAATGAGCTTGTGGCTGAGGCTAAAAAAAGTATCTGTGAAATATCAGTTTCCGAGGCTAAGGTTTTATTAGATGAAGGCGGGTATATTTTTTTGGACTGCCGGACCAGCAAGGAATTTAAAATGGGTCATATTCCCGGGTCAATGAATATTCCAAGGGGATTGCTGGAGTTCAAGACCCCTAAAAAAATTACTGACAAGACCGCCCAAATTATCATGTATTGTAAAACAGGGGGTCGGGGGTGCCTTTCCACCTGCACACTTTGCAAGATGGGTTATAAAAATGCAAAGAACATGGATGGTGGCTGGAAGGCATGGGAAAAGGCCGGCTACCCCGTTGAATAACATGCTTTAATCTCTATGGTTGTATTCCCCGCTGCACGCTGTCCCAACTTTTAACAGGCATTGTAATTATGAAATTTGAAATAAATATTGCCCAATAATTATCTTGTGTTATACTGCCTTTTTAGTGTGAAATTTTGGTTTAAATGTAATTGGGATTAAATTTATGTGTTTAGCAGTTCCGTCAAAAATTATTGAAATCAATGATACTAAGGCAACAGTGGATGTGGATGGAGTGACCAGGGAAACCAGTATTTTGCTCATAGAGGATGCAAAAATCGGGGATTATGTGATTGTCCATGCAGGCTTTGCCATAAGTAAGCTGGATGAAGAATCCGCTCTCCAGACCCTGGAGGATATGCGGAATATTTTGGCGACTGATTCCGGTCGAGCTTGATGCCCGGCACCTGATGTTGCCTGTGATTCGGATACTGGGTGTCAATGGAAAAAATAATTGTTTTAAAAAGGCTTGAGATCAGCGGTGTGGTTCAAGGCGTTGGTTTCCGGCCTTTTTTGTTTGGGCTGGCCCATACCCATGGACTGGCCGGCCAGGTATCCAATACTGCCAAAGGGGTGCTTGTACTGGTGGAGGGGCCCTGTGATGCAGTGGCTGACTTTGTCAGGGATATTTCTGAAAAATCACCCCTGCTTTCCCGGGTAGCCGGGATTGAATCCCAGAACTTATCCCTTCAGGGTTTTTCTTCCTTTGACATTGTTAAAAGTAGTGCAAGCAATTTTCGGAATACCCTTATTTCTCCTGATGTCAGCATCTGTGACGATTGTCTTGCGGAAATGAAAAATTCAAAGGACAGGAGATTTGAATACCCTTTTATAAATTGTACCAATTGCGGTCCAAGGTATACCATTATTCAGGATGTCCCCTATGACCGGCCCAAAACATCAATGAAAACCTTTCAAATGTGTGGGGATTGCCAAAAAGAATACGACAACCCAATGGATAGGCGTTTCCATGCCCAGCCCAATGCCTGTCCTGTTTGCGGCCCCAGGGTATATCTGACCGATAATAAAGGTAACAGACTGGATAAAGACCCTAAAAGTGCCCTGGATAAGGCGGCAGCCTTTCTGACCCAGGGTAAGATTCTTGCCGTCAAAGGGCTTGGCGGGTTTCACCTGGCCGTGGATGCTGCAAATGATCAGGCTGTTGCAAGGCTTCGTCAAAAAAAAGGGCGTCCTGACAAGCCCTTTGCATTGATGGCCGCAGAAGTCTCTGTGTTGTTCGACCATTTACATGTGGATGACAAGGAAAAAGAATTATTAGAATCCTATCACAGGCCCATTGTTCTTCTTGAAAAAAAGAAGGTCAGGAAAAACACCAACGAACACCCCTGGCTTTCGCCTTTATTGGCCCC